>CAYTQA010000318.1:0-3668 GCA_964439495.1 uncultured Terriglobales bacterium
AACGCTCCTGCGGCTGCAGGATGTCGGGATTCATTCCCAGGCACATCGAGCATCCGGGCTCGCGCCACTCAAAGCCGGCGGCGCGAAATACGCTGTCCAGCCCTTCGGACTCCGCCGCCTGCTTCACGCGGTGAGAGCCAGGGACGACCATGGCGCGGACCCTGGGATGAATGTGATATCCCCTGACCACTTTGGCGGCCTCGCGCAGATCTTCGATACGCGCGTTGGTGCAGGAGCCGATAAATACGCGGTCGATGTTCACGTCTTCCAGCCGCGTCCCCGGATTCAGCCCCATGTATTCGAGGGCGCGGGAGAGCGCGCGACGATCGCTCTCATTGGCCGCCGCGTTCGGATCGGGGACCTTTTCAGTGACCGGCGCAACCATGCCCGGACTCGTCCCCCAGGTGACGAATGGACCGAGTTTAGTTGCGTCAAGCTTCACCACGCGATCGAATTGCGCACCCGGATCGCTGGGCAGCGTGCGCCAATAGTCCAGGGCCTCTTTCCAGGCAGGACCTTTTGGGGCAAAACGGCGGCCTTGCAGATAGGCGTAGGTGGTCTCATCGGGGGCGACCATGCCGGCCCGCGCTCCCGCCTCGATGCTCATGTTGCAGAGCGTCATGCGCCCTTCCATGGAAAGCGACGTCACCGCCTCCCCGGCATATTCGATCACCGATCCGGTCGCCCCATCGGTCCCGATGTGGCCGATGATTGCCAGCGCCAGGTCCTTGGCGGTGACCCCCGCCGGCAGCTTCCCGCTGACGTGCACCTGCAAAGTGCTGGGCTTTTGCTGCGGAAGGCATTGCGTGGCCATCACGTGCTCGACCTCGGAGGTGCCGATACCGAATGCGAGGGAGCCGAATGCGCCATGAGTACTGGTATGGCTGTCACCGCAGACGATGGTCATGCCCGGCTGCGTGATTCCCAACTCCGGACCAATCACATGCACGATCCCCTGGTCGGCGGAATTCATATCGAAGAAGGTCACTCCAAAATCGGCGCAGTTGCGGCGCAGGGTCTCAACCTGTTTGGCGGCAATCACATCGGTAATGGAAGCGCGTCCGGGATCGGTGGGGACGTTGTGGTCCACGGTGGCGACCGTCAGGTCGGGGCGGCGCAATTTGCGGCCAGCAAGCTTCAACCCTTCAAAGGCCTGCGGCGAGGTAACTTCATGCACCAGATGCAGGTCGATGTACAGCAGCGCCGGTTGTCCCTCCTGCTGGCGGACCACGTGCGCATTCCAGACTTTTTCAAATAAGGTTTGTTTTTTTGACATGGATTTCAATCAACTACACTGCATGATAAGAATGGCGGCGGTCCAGAAGGTCGGCCACGCGTTGCTCGACCAGCGCCCCCATCTCCGAAGTGCTCAGCGGCTTGCCGCCCTTTGCATCCTGTAAATCCGCGGTCTTGTGGCCCATATCGAGGACGGCGCGGATAGCGATTTCGATGTCGTTCGCTTCCTGCTCCAGATGAAAGCTGTGGCGCAGCATCATGGCCGCCGAGGCGATCGCGCCTAACGGGTTGGCAATGCCCTTGCCCGCGATGTTAGGCGCGGAGCCATGCACCGGTTCATAGAGATCGACGGCGCCGCCGATGGAAGCCGAGGCCATCATGCCGATCGATCCGGTGATTGCCGCCGCCTCATCCGAAAGGATGTCGCCAAAAAGATTTTCCGTCACAATCACATCGAAGCGCGACGGTTGCGTCATCAGGAACATGGCGCAGGCGTCCACGTAAACGTGGTCCAGCTCGACATCGGGATATTCGCGGCCCAGGCGCGTTACCACCTTACGCCATAGCGCGGAGGTCTCAAGAACATTGGCCTTGTCCACCGAAGTGAGCTTGTGGCGGCGCTTGCGCGCCAATTCAAAACCTACGCGGGCGACGCGCTCTATCTCCGGCTCGGAGTAGCGCATGGTGTTGAATGCCGACGGAGTGCCATTCTGGATCGAGCCGCGCGGCTCCCCAAAATAAAGGCCGCCCAGCAGTTCGCGGACGATCATCACATCCGCTCCCTGAAGCACGGAGGCCTTCAACGGCGAGCAGTTCGCTATCGATGGATACGAAACAGCCGGACGAAGATTGGCAAAGCCCCCCAGCGCCTGGCGAAGTTGCAGCAGCCCGGTCTCGGCCCGCTTTTCCTTGGGCAGGGAGTCGTATTGCGGCCCGCCCACAGCGCCCAGCAGCACGGCATCGCTGTCCATGCAGGTATCAAGCGTGGATGGAGGAAAGGGGCTGCCAAATTGATCGACGGCTGCGCCCCCCATGGCGCGCTCCGTGAATTCCAGCTCGAAGCTGCTCATATCGGCGACGGTCTGCAGGATGCGTACCGCCTCGCGCGTAACTTCCGGCCCCACGCCATCGCCGGGAAGAACGGCAATCTTATATTTCATCTAGTATGGTCCTCGTTCGATTTAACTCTCGGATCCCGCGGTCGCAAAAGAGCTCGCGGCATCCGGCTGCTTGCCACCGGAGAGAAGGCCGATCAGGTCCTGATCGTAAATGCGCTTCTTGCGGTCCGCCAGCGCGATGAAAAGGTGATAAAGAGAGTTCAGCTCCGCGGAAGAAAAACTGTATCCCAATTCCTTATAGCGGGAGGCCAGGGCGTGGCGTCCGGAGTGCTTTCCCAGCACCAGGCGGTTTGAAGGCGCGCCCACGGACTCCGGCGTCATGATCTCATAGCAAAGCGGATTGCTGAGCACGCCATGCTGATGGATTCCGGCTTCATGCGCAAAGGCATTGCAGCCGACAATCGCTTTATTGGGCTGGACACCCACGCCGGTAATTTCGGAAAGCAGCTGGCTGGCCGCATAGAGCTGCTCCGAGCGGATATTAGTCACATAGGGCAGGCGGTCGGCGCGGACCCGCATGGCCATGATGATCTCTTCCAGGGCGGCATTGCCGGCGCGTTCCCCGATGCCGTTCACGGTGCACTCCACTTGCCGCGCTCCCGCTTCCACGGCTGCAAGGCTGTTGGCTACCGCCAGGCCCAGATCGTTGTGGCAATGCGCCGAGATCACTACTTTTTCCACTCCGCGCACGCGCTCCCGGATGGTCCTGATGAGCGAACCAAATTCGGTTGGGGTGGTATATCCCACAGTGTCCGGAATATTCAGCACCGTAGCCCCCGCATCCACCACGGTTTGCAAGACCTCGCAAAGAAAGTCCACATCGGAACGGGTGGCGTCCTCGGGAGAAAATTCCACGTCGGAAAACAGGGTTTTAGCAAAGGCCACGCATTCCCTGGCCTGGCGCAGCGCGTCCTCGCGCGTGATCTTGAGCTTCAGTCCAAGATGGATGTCGGAGGTGGCCAGAAACATGTGCAGACGCGACGAGCGCGCCGGCTTCAAGGCCTCCCAGGCGCGGGTAATATCTTCTTTTTTGCAGCGCGCCAGGGCCGCGATTTTGGCCCCGTGGACCTGCTCGGCGATCAGGCGCACTGCCTCAAAATCCCCATCCGACGAGATGGGGAAGCCGGCCTCGATCACATCCACGCCCAGCCGCTGGAGCTGCAACGCCATGCGCAGCTTCTCCTGCATGTTCATGCTGCATCCCGGGGATTGCTCCCCATCGCGCAAGGTGGTATCGAAGATTGAGACCCGTTCAGTGTTCATTCTCGTTTCCTTCCAGGGACTTGCCCCAACCATACAATGTGCCGTAGATAG
>CAYTQA010000319.1:0-3642 GCA_964439495.1 uncultured Terriglobales bacterium
CCGACGTCACCCTGGCCACGATCCACATCGACCCCAGCGAATCCCGCCGGTTTGGCGTGGTGGAAATTGCTCGGGATGGTCGCATTACCGGTTTCGAGGAGAAACCCATACGGACCGAGAAACGCTCTCCCTTCAATCCGCAGATGGTTTCGGGTTCGATGGGGATTTACCTTTTCAATACCGACGTTCTGCTGCCCGCATTGCTGAAGGACGCGGAGGACCCCAACTCATCCCATGATTTCGGGCACGATATTCTCCCCAAACTGCTTGAAGACTACAAGGTGTACGCCTACAACTTCATCGATGAAAACAACCGGGAATCTCTCTATTGGCGGGACGTGGGGACCCTGGAAGCCTATTACGAAGCCAATATGGACGTAATCGCAGTCTCGCCGGTTTTCAATCTATACGACAAAGCGTGGCCGATCCGCACCCATCAGCGCCAGTATCCACCGGCAAAATTTGTCTTTGGAGAGCCTGGCCGCACCGGCATGGCGGTGAATTCCGTGATCTCTTCCGGCTGCATTGTCTCGGGTTCGGCGGTGCGCGGCAGCGTTCTTTCTCCCGATGTTCGCGTAAACTCCTATGCGGAAGTGGATTCCAGCATCATCTTCTCGCATGTCAATATCGGACGGCATTGCCGCATCCGGCGCGCAATCGTGGACCGCGATGTTCATATCCCGGAAGGCACCGTCATCGGATACGACCACGAGGAAGACCGCCGCCATTATTTTGTTTCGGATTCTGGAATTACGGTTGTGACCCGGGACTACTCGCTGTTTGAAAGCCCGGTTGCGGTGGATTACTTCACCAGTGAGTAGCCGGCAACCCTCCAAAGGCACAGGCCCCCTCCTACTCACCATTGCATCTTTCCTGGGATCGGTATTCTGCATGTTTGGCCTCATCCTGGTGGTCCCTTCCTATGTGGACCGTTCCGCGGACCACAAGGACCTTGTCCTGATGCTGATTTGGGGTGGATTGACGATTGTTTGCATCGTGGTTTTTTGCGTGGCGCTGATGTATTTATTGCGGGCACGCCGGGGACCCCGCGCGAATGGAGGGTTTCATGGCTCCCACTCCTTCGATGGATCCCGCTAAATTCTTCTTTGGTTGCAAAGACAAAAGCCGTTCTTCATTCGTACTAAGATAATCGGCCATCCCAGCTTCTCCGGGAAAACACCGGGGCCGGTCAGATAAAGTACCAGCTACAGGCCGGCAGCGCTTATTGGTTTATTCTTGAAGGATTGCCTTCGCCAGTAAAAGTAGGAAGTGACGGGCTGCTGGCATACAACAGGAAAACTGTAATTCAGATCGAATCCGCAGAGGATAAGCAAGAATGCGTGGTTTCGTACTCCAGTCACCGGCCGTTCGGACCGCCTTCACCATTTCACTTGCCGTGGGCCTGGCAGGCTGCGGAAACACTGCCGCCCGGCAGCAATCCGGCAACCCACAACAAGGGCGAGGACAGCAGGCGGTCTCCGTGGCCGTGGCTACGGCGGAAGTCCGGGACATGCCTGTGTACCTGAATGGACTGGGTTCCGTTGAAGCCTTCAACACCGTGACGGTGAAGAGCCGGATCGACGGCCAGCTTATGCAAGTGACGTTCAAGGAAGGGCAACAGGTCAAAAAGGGCGACCTGCTTGCGGTGATCGATCCCCGTCCTTATGAGGTCCAGCTCAGCCAGGCCCAAGCCACCTTGTTCAAGGACAATGCCGCGTTAAAAGATGCGGCAGCCAATCTGGAGCGCTTTCAAGGTCTTTATAAGGAGGGCATTACTTCCCGGCAACAGATGGACTCCCAGCAGGCCCTAGTGGGGCAACTGGAAGGCACGGTCAGGGCGGACCAGGCGCAGGTGGATAACATAAAACTGAATCTTGTATATACCCGCATAACGGCGCCCGTCAGCGGGAGAGTGGGGCTGCGCCAGGTGGATGCCGGCAACATCGTCCATGCATCCGACGCCAATGGATTGCTTGTGATCACGCAGCTCCAGCCCATTGCCGTGCTCTTTACCCTGCCCGAAGAAAGCTTGCCGGCTGTCTCCCGCCGCATGCACAGCGGCACATTGCCGGTGGACGCATTCAGCCAGGACAATCAAACCAGGATTGCAACCGGGAAGCTGGTCACCATCGACAATCAAATCGATCCGAGCACCGGCACAGGCAAATTGAAGGCGGTATTCGACAATCGCGACAATGCTCTCTGGCCCAACCAGTTTGTGAATGTCCGCATGCTGCTGGAAACCCGGAGGAACAATACTGTGGTGCCTGCGGCAGCAGTGCAACGCGGACCCCAGGGGACTTATATTTACGTGGTAAAGCCGGACAAGACGGCGGACCTGCGTCCGGTTGCGGTCAGCTTCACTCAGGGAAATTTCGCTTCGATCGGCAATGGAATCAACCCCGGAGAGGTGGTCGTCACCGATGGCCAAGACAAACTCCAGGCCGGCAGCAAGGTTGAATTCAGGACCGGCGCTGCTCCGGGCGCCGCTCCGGCCCATGGGTCAAGAACGGGCGCAGGATCGCCATCCTAATGAGTCCTTCGCGTTTATTTATTCTTCGGCCAGTTGCGACATCGCTGTTGATGATCGCCGTGCTTCTGGTCGGCGTGGTGGCATACCGGCAGCTTCCCGTCTCGGCGCTGCCGCAGGTGGACTACCCTACGATTCAGGTAGCGACCTTCTACCCTGGAGCAGGTCCGGACGTAGTCGCCTCGTCCGTGACCGCACCGCTGGAGCGGCAGTTTGGGCAGGTGCCCGGACTGAACCAGATGACCTCCACCAGTTCCTTCGGCAGCTCGGTCATTACCCTTCAGTTCAATCTGAACCAGAATATCGATGTTGCCGAACAGGAGGTGCAGGCGGCGATTAACGCCTCCTCAACCTACCTTCCGCGAAATATTCCCAATCCCCCGATTTACAGCAAGGTAAATCCCGCGGATGCTCCCATCCTCACGCTGGCGCTCACGTCGGACAGCCTCCCGCTCTCCAAGGTGGAGGACCTGGCGGACACCACCATGGCGCAGAAAATCTCACAGCTTCCTGGCGTGGGGCTGGTCTCCATCAGCGGCGGCCAAAAGCCGGCGGTCCGTATTCAGGCGAATCCCACCGCGCTTGCGTCTTATGGACTGAGTCTGGAAGACCTGCGCACCGTTCTAGGCGCGGCCAATGTGGACCAGGCGAAGGGAGTTCTGGAAGGAGCGCGGCAGTCCTACACCATCTCCAGCAACGATCAACTGCTCTCCAGCAAGGACTACCAGTCCATCATTATCGCCTACCGCAACGGCGCGCCAGTCCGATTGATGGATGTCGCCAATGTGATGGACAGCTCCGAAAACGTGTATGAAGCGGCATGGATGAACCTCACCCCTGCCGTGATCGTCAATATTCAGCGCCAGCCCGGGGCCAATATCATCAATGTAGTGGACCGCATCAAGGCGGTGCTGCCGCAATTGCAGTCGGTGTTGCCTTCTTCCGTCAAAGTCGCGGTCCTGACCGACCGCACGGAAACCATTCGCGCCTCCGTGCAGGACGTTAAGTTCGAGCTGATGCTTACGGTTTTCCTGGTGGTGATGGTGATCTTTATTTTTTTGCGGAACCTCTCCGCAACCATCATTCCCAGCGTGGCTGTGCCGTTGTCCATC
>CAYTQA010000320.1:0-3614 GCA_964439495.1 uncultured Terriglobales bacterium
TTGAAACCGTTACTCTCTTAGACACGGATTAGTGGCAGATTGTTGCAGAAAAAATTGACTTCTCCTACAGGGTTTTCGCTCCCCGCATCACCAAAGTAATCTTTGCCGCTTCCAAGTTGCCTTCGCGCTCACGATTCCTGAGATGTGTCGTCTAAGGTCTTATACGCGGAATATCCACGTTTGGTTCTAAGAACGTTTCTCCCTGCCCCATGTTGCCCTGGAATTGCGATTAATTTTTACCCTGAGACACTGTGCCGGTATATGAATTGCCTGTGTTTCCCCGTCCCCAGGAGCAAAATTGCTATCATCGGGAGCATAATTCTTATTAGAAGTGAAATCCGCGACCCAATCCCGAGTCCTGTTCGATTCCAGGCTTGTCTCTGAGTTTTATCGTGTGAGCCGGGCTGAAGAATGCGGACTTTCCGAGCAAGAGCTGATGGCCATCCTGGAGCAGGTGGTCAGGAAGCATTTTGCGGATGTATCCGTTGGGTCCACAGAGGCGGTCAACTTTCTCCGCACTCTGCGCCTGGAAGAGCTGGCGCTGGCCCGCGCCTGCGCCGCCGGACACCAGCGCGCCTGGGACATTTTTCTCACCCGCTATCGGGAAGGGCTGTATGGCGCCGCATACTCCATCGCGCGTGAGGAGAGCGCGGCGCGCGAGTTGGCGGATTCGCTCTACGCCGATCTTTACGGCACGCGCACGCGGGATGGAGAGCGGCTCTCCAAGCTGGCTTCCTATACCGGACGCGGTTCCCTCGCGGGTTGGCTGCGGACCGTCATGGCCCAGCAGCATGTGGACCAGTACCGCAAAGTCAGGCGCATGGTGAGTCTCGATGAAGAGAGTGAAAAGGGCGTGCAGTTCACGGCCCCAGCCGCCCAGGATGGACCCGCGCTGCCAGCGCATCAACGCAGCCGGCTGGAGCAGGCCACGGACGACGTCCTGGCCCAGCTTTCGCCGGAGGAGCGATTTCTGCTGGCCTCCTATTTCCTCGACCAGCGCACGCTGGCGGAAATCGCCAGGGTCCTGCGGGTCCACGAGTCCACCATCAGCCGCAAGCTGGATAAACTGACGACCGGTTTGAGAAAGCGCATCCGCGATGCCCTGGTAAAAAGCGGTCTCAACCGGGCCCAGGCGGAAGAATTGCTGGAAACCGACGTTCGCGATCTTGCCGTCGATGTGAAGCGCAGCCTGAGACAGGCGGGAGCGGGCAAGGATAATGTGCAAGGAAAACCATCTGCGGCGTTCTCCATAAAGGAGAAGATCGCGCCTGAAGGAATCAACCTCAAGGACCTATGAACGAGCTGCCAAAAATCGTTACTGAGCGCCTCGCCGCTACCGGCAGGGGAACGCTCGTTCATCCCGATGCCAATCTGCTTAGCGCGTTTGCGGAGCACGCCACAACCGCGAAAGAGCAACGGGAGATATTGGCGCATCTTGGCATATGCGCCGGATGCCGGGATGTCGTCGCCTTGATTGCGTCCGCGCCGGCGCCCGCTCATGCGCCTCTGGCGAGCCCTTCGCGAGCGTTTTCATCGAAATGGTCGAGAGCATGGTGGGCGCTCCCAGTGTTTGCCTGCATCCTGGCAGCAGCAATTGGGTTGCTGTTACATCCGGAGCTATTCAGGCGCACTCCCGGACACGCCGTGGAGCTGGCGCAGACCGCTCCTGCAACCGTTGTAGTTGCCGCCCCGCAAGCCGGGCAGAGAGAGGAAGCCGCCAGCGCTGGGCCTCAGAGAGGGCCTGTGGAGCGTCCCGGGCATGAGAAGCAGGCATCCAGGGCGGTGACGGAAGCTCCAGCGCATATACCCGCGAAAGATAAGGCCCAGATTGCCGGCAATCGCACAGCTCCAAAAATAACTGCACTGCCAGCGTCACCTGCGATGACCGCGCGGGCCTCTTCTTCGTCTTTGTCAGTTGCTCCAGCGCCCCCGGTCGCCATGAATTCTCAACCTCCAGCGACTACGGAGCAGGAGAATACTTTGGCCGCCATCCGTCCAGCGTCCGGCGAGCCACAGCAGCCCCCATCCAGCGCGGAGGGCCAGACGCTCTCCACTACAAAGCCAACTTTCATCATTGGTCCCAGTGGTATGCGGCCCATGCGCTCTTCCTCGGTCTCCGGGCTGTCCTTCTCCCATGTTCGAGGCCATAACGTGGCTGGATTTTCACAGAGTCCATTAATTCCGCCAAGCGGAGCAGCCGCCAACTCGACTGGCGAGGCGACCGCGTTCGGCAGCGGCGTTCGCCTGCCGGGCAAGTTTGCCTTGCATATTCCCACCACGCCTTATCAGCAGGTCTTCTGGAGCCTTTCACCGCAAGGCAAGTTGTTGCGCAAGTCGGCCCTCGATTCCGCTCCCCAGGAGGTACAGCTCCCGCCCGCGGCTACAACATTACGGGCCGTGGCTGCGCGCGGGACGGAGGTATGGGTGGGCGGCGCCGGGGCCAACAGCGAGAGCAGCGGTCTCCTGCTGCACAGCACGGACTCCGGTGACCACTGGCAGCAGATTGCCGGGCCATGGATGGGAGCTGTTGTCGGCCTGCAGCTCACTGGTACGCAACCGCCGATCATTACGTTGCGCACCGCCAGCGAAGAATGGCAGAGCCCGGATGCCGGCATTACCTGGAGTCGCCTGAAGTAATGCAGCAGTATCCATCCATTCATCAACTCTAAAATTTGCTATTTGGCTTGACGAGCTTTGTCCAGGAGCATTACCGGTATGTCATCCAGGATGGGATAGAGCCGCCTGCATTGCACGCAGAATAGACCTTCCTGCGCCGGATCCAGCTTCACCGGCACACGGCATTCCGGACAAACCAGGATGTCGAGCAGCTCTTTGGCAATTGTCATGGCATAAAGATTCTACATTGCAGGCGGGAGTAGCGCGGCGGCAGCTTTATGCTGTCCTGCCGGCCCGCAGGATCGATGCTGGAAAATCCAGTAGTGACGTTGAATGCGAATAGAAGCCCTTCGATAATTGGGTCATGCAACCCATAAATAATTCCATAAGCAGGACCCCATCATTTCCATATAGGAACGTGCCATCATCCATACAGCCCATAGCAAGACCACGCTCCCGGCTAACCATGCTGGAGCGCATCAAAAAGCAGCTACTTGCGCTGGAACAAATCGTGATCGGCGAGTTGATGGCGCTTACCTTGCCGGCGACGGATGAGCGAAGACATTAGCTGCTTGTTCTGAACGAGGATGGCGGACCCCCAGCCCTGCCCAGGGGCGAGTCCTGATATGCGAAAAAGCCGAACTGCTCCTGAATTATTGCAAGTTTTGCATAGGCCGCTCAACCATTAATCGCTGATGGGTTTTTCCTTCCTTCCTGCCATTCATTCATTCCGCAATTGATAAGATAGAGAAGTGCCGGCGCCGAGGCTGGCGGTCTACCCATCAATCATGTTCATAGATGAAGCCTTAATTCGAGTCAAAGCCGGAAATGGCGGCAACGGATGCATGGCCTTCCGCCGCGAAAAATTTGTTCCGCGTGGCGGGCCATCCGGCGGCGACGGCGGACGCGGCGGCGACGTCATCATGGAGTCAACCGAGCGCCATAACACGCTGGTGCATTTCCGCTTCAATCCCGAATACAAGGCGGGACGCGGCGCT
>CAYTQA010000321.1:0-3607 GCA_964439495.1 uncultured Terriglobales bacterium
TCGAGCTGACCTCTTCAGGAAGCTTAAGAGAAGTTGCGAAGCCCGGCCCAAGGTGCAGCACCGTGACGTCACCGGATTCCATAGGCATGGTTCTAACGTGGGGAGTAACCTTCCCATTTCCAATTTGCGCCGTGCCGGCACTGGTCATCAGGCCGACAATGAAAATCAGGTGTGCTCTCATCGTGTTCTCCACGGAATGCCTTGAACAGTGATCGCCCGAAACCTTTTCTGTCGTTCGAAGCGCTCGCGGATGCTCATCACGTACGCCACTACATCAGGATTCGAGTACTTGAGGCGTCTAGCATCAATGGTGCGCTCACCCGCATAATATGCTGCTGCGACCAACCTCAGGTCTCGATTGAATTTGGTCATCAGCCATGCCAAGTAACGCACACCACCTGAGACATTCTGGTTCACGTCACAACGGTTCTGAACATTTAATCTTCTGGCTGTATCCGGCATGAGCTGCATCAGTCCCGCCGCTCCTTTTGGCGAAACCGAGCATTGCTGCCACGCAGACTCTTGCTCGACTACGGCTCTCACAAATTCCACTGGAACGTTGTAATGCTGTGCGTATTCAGCGACGTAGTATTCAGCTTTCCGCCTCAATTGATTGCTGGAAGAGCAACATGAACAAGCTGCAGTGAGAATGAGAAGCAACGACATAATCTTCATCGCTGGATTGCCTCCTGACCGTACTGGTGAGCGTCGTAAACCAAGCTGGCCCAACCATCGCGAAGCAACAGTTTTCTTCGATCTGCTTCCGTTTTCGCCAAAAGCGGCAGAAGTATGTCTCGCATCTCCGTGGTGATCCGCTTCACTCCGAGCAGTTCAAGAGCTTGTGTGAGGTCAAGCATCTCTGAAATCGACGGCGGTTTCTCGAGACTCCAGGCGCGCAGGGCCTTGGCCAGTCCAGCCATCTCACAATGAAAATCCGCGCTCCGGTTAGGCGTCCGGAGTCGAAGAATGCTGGCTTCTCTTTGTGGCGATGGGTGTTCGACGCGCAGATAAAAGCTTCTTCGCCGCAGCGGATCGCCAATTCGTCTCTCTTCGTTCGAAGTGAGCACGACCAAGGGGATGCTCCTTGCCTCGATGGTGCCAAGCTTCGGAATGCTTAACCTCCACACGCTGAGTAGTTCGAGCAGCATGGCTTCAAAGGATTGATCGACTTTGTCGAGCTCATCGATCAACAGCACACAAGGCTTGGCATATCGCAACGCGCGCAAGAGAGGCCCGGCGCTAAAGAAGTCTTCAGTGTGTAGTTCTTGCTTCAGGTCCTCCCATTCGACGCTGCCGGAGTGGGATCGGAGTTCTACGGCGAGCCGCTGCAAGGTCTCATCAAATTTGCCGATGGCTTTTTCTTCGTTTATTCCTTCAAAACACTGCAAGCGCTCGACATGTGTTTCCGTTGCTTTGGCGATGGCATAGGCGAGTTCCGTCTTTCCGCTTCCTGGGGGCCCTTCCAGCAGAACGGGCTTGTTTAACCTCGCCGCCAGGTAAACCACAGTCGCTGTGACCTGCTCGGTGACATAACCGGTCTGAAACAGCTTTGACAGAACCTCTTCAATCGAAGAGAACATGCCTCGTCCTCCAATTGATGGGGGAAATTTGCCCGCTCAAAATCGGGAAGAAGCTAAGCCGGATTCAAAACTCGGTCAAATTGCGCGAGCCCAGCTATTTTTGACACAGGATTAGTCCTGCATTAAAAGCAGGCAGAGTAGGAGTTGACATGCCAGCGAATTCAGCCCGCAAGATTAGCGCTCCGGCTGCAGAAACATACCCACGCAGTACGGAAGCATCAAACAATGGTTTTGCACCCAGAGCGGTTAATGCATTGCATTTCGGCAGCCCACACGATCAGCGTGAGTTGCGCGCCTATACCGAGGAGCAGGTGGCCGATATGCTCCAAGTCTCTCGTTCGCAGTTGAGAAAGTGGCGAATGGGGTGGACTCGCGGTCGGCGAGAGGGGCCTCCGTTCAAGAAGTTGGGGCGAATAGTCCGATATCCCGAATCGGGCTTGCGGCAATATATTTACGGGCCCTGATACAACGGTGCCGCGCCCCAGCAATCAGTTTCCGCCGAATCTCACGGTGCGGAGACGGACTCGCCGCTCCCGTCTGAAAGTCGCTTTTGCTGCGGTCTCTTTGCCGGCAAAGGCCGAACGCTCCGCGCAGCCCTCGTCACTTTGGCCTGACGACGCTCGATGAGCCGCTGAGCTTCTTTTAATGCGTCGGTCTGGATATGTACGTATTCGAGGGAAGTTTCGCGGTCCATGTGGCCCACCTGCGCCATCATCACCTCCAAAGGAACTCCCGCCTGAGCTCCAAGCGTACGGAACGTATGGCGCAGATCGTGAAATCGGAATCCGGCCATGCCGCACTTCTCCATTAGCTTTCTCCACGATCTCACCCAGGTCCGCATCGGCCGAGTGACATCCCACTCCTTGTCCGTCGTCTTGGACAGAATGCGGGACCTCTTGATGTTGAAGGGAAGCAGGTAATGGTCAGGTTCAGTAGCGCCTAGTAAGCGCGCGCGTTCCAGTAAATGCCGCAATCCCCACTGCGCAATCGCCATTAATCGCGGATAGCGGCCGATGCGGTTCTTGGATTTTCTAGGCCGAATCGCGATCCTGCCGTCTTCGAGTTCGATGTCCCTGAGCTGCAGAGTCCTGACCTCACCGCCACGACAACCTGTTCCTATCGCGACGGCTGCGCAGTACATCGCCACTTGCCAGAATTCATTGGTGCTGGCGGTCGTGATAATGTTCGTCAACTGCTGCTCGGTGGCGGCTTTCCCGATTTGGCTCTTTAGCTCCGGAAGTGGCTCGTAACCGGCATCCAGTTCCGGGGTCCAGCAGCCCGCGTACTTCATGATCGACCGCAGGATACCGAGCTCATAATTCACCGTGCGCGCCGTCACCGGCTGCTTCATGTGACTGATGTGCTTTCGACGCTGCTGCTGATATTGGCGCAAGTGGAAGAGCTTGATCGAGCGCACCGTCCGGCTTCGTCCGAACGCTTTGAAGACTGCATGAAAGGTTCGCCGCTCCCGCTCGATGGTGCCTTCGCATCCCCTTGCGAGCTTCCAGGCAAAATAGAGATCAGCTGCCTTATCCAGCGGCAGAGTTCCTAAATCTTCTGTGCGCGCCTCGACCTCTACCGGATCCTGGCGCTGTTGCTCGAGAAACTGGAGCTTCGTGAGGAGTGCCTTATTGGGATTGTCGGTTTCGGTTGATTGCCGGTGCTGCTTGCCCATGGCATCGGTCCACTTGAAAAAGATGTAAGGGGAGCGGGCGTCCCAGTGCAGTCCGCGGGGAAGTTTCTTGCGTTTTGTCATTCGCTTTTCTTCTTACGATCCGCAGACTCGGTCAAAAATTCCCGAATCGACCCTTGGTCGAAGTTCCCGAAAATGGCTCACTGTTCCGCACGGTTCAGGCAGATTCCATGCGGTTGCCGAGCCAATTGGTACGACTTTTGGTACGACTTGCACATTTTTTGGTGCTTTTTGCGGTTTTTGGGAAGAATGGAGGCGTCTAAGTTATTGATTTTATTATGGCTGCCCCCCAGGGATTCGAACCCCGATATGCTGATCCAGAGTCAGCTGTCCT
>CAYTQA010000322.1:0-3592 GCA_964439495.1 uncultured Terriglobales bacterium
CGATTCGAACAAAGAGCAGATTGCGGTGAAGGAAGCCCGCAAGCTCGGGATCCCCGTCGTCGCCGTGGTAGACACCAACTGCGATCCCACGGAAGTGGACTATGTGATCCCCGGCAATGATGACGCGTTGCGCGCCATCCGCCTGTTCACCTCGAAGATCGCCGAATCGATCGTCGAAGGCTCGCAGGCAGCTACCGACAAGCAGGGCGCGGAATTCAACAGCGCCGTTGCCGCCGCGAATCCGGACGAAACCAGCGTGGAAGCCGGGCTGGAGAGCACCTCCAACGTGGACCTCTCCGCCTACCGCGATGAGGACGGCGAAGACCTGGATATGGAGAAGGTGCTTGGAGGCGGAGTCCGCAAGGCGCCCGTCAGCGCCGCGACCGCGACTGCCGGCGATTCGGAAGCAGCCATCGAGTAGTACGCCGGTTTCGATTTGAGTTACAGCGACCCGCGCGCGAATCTCGCGGGTCATTTTGTTGAATATGCAAGTTAGGAATCTGCAATCCCGCCTCATTCGGCGTGGACCATTGCAACGCGGCATGAATCGCCGCACATCCGCAAACATCTAAATAAACAGATCTGATCAATAGAAGGTTGGGAAAGAAATGGGTACTAGCACTGTGAACATCAGCGCACAACAGGTAAAGGAACTACGCGAGCGTACCAACGCTCCCATGATGGACTGCCGCAACGCCCTGGCCGAGGCCAAGGGAGACCTGGAGCAGGCGGTGGTGTTGCTGCGCAAGAAGGGCGTAGCCACGGCCGCGAAGAAGGCCTCGCGCACCACCAGCGAAGGCTCGGTGGCGAGTTACATTCACGCCGGGGGAAAGATCGGCGTGCTGCTCGAAATCAACTGCGAGAGCGATTTTGTCGCCCGCACCGATGCCTTCAAGGAGCTGCTGCACGATATCTCCATGCACATCGCGGCTTCGGACCCGAAGTATATTCGCCGGGAAGACGTGACCGCGGAAGACTTTGACCGCGAGAAGGAGATCTACCGCTCGCAGGCTGCCAGCACCGGCAAGCCGGCCAATGTGGTGGAGAAGATCGTGGAAGGCAAAATGGCAAAGTTTTATGAAGAGGTTTGCCTGCTCGATCAGCCCTTTATCAAGGACCAGACCATCAGCGTAAGCCAGCTCATCGCCTCCAGGATCGGCACCCTGGGTGAGAACATCTCTGTCCGGCGCTTTGCCCGCTTCAAGGTCGGCGAGGTCAGCCAGACCATCGCCCTCACCAGGGCCGGAGAAGAAGAAAAGCAGTAAAGCTGGGCAAGTAAATGATTCCGGGCCGGGACCTTCGGGTTCCGGCCTTCTTTATGCGCCGAAATGGCCACTCCGTCCCATTACCTTGGTTTATTTCGCCCCTGAATTGGCCCTTCTCTCTATGGCTAACTGACTTACCCTTCAGGTATCTATCTGGAGGCTACTTTGGACTGGAAGACAGCGGCGCGTCACGTCCTGAGCGTAGTTGTGCTTAGCGTGGGAGTGTACTTTCTGATTCCCTCCATCACCACCCTGCTCCTCAAGATGGTAACGGCGGTGGAGGACCGGGTCCTCTCCGCGAAAGCGCAGCAGGGAGCAAAACAGCCTGCCCCACAAATCCCGATGATGCCAGCGCCCATGCCCACCTGGATAATCGGTGAAAACACTGCCTCGCCAACCTGCTCCCGGGCGGTAATTGCCCCGAGCGGCGCCATCCTGGCCACATGCCAAAGCAAGCTCGCTGCCCTGAAGCTCGATGGAAGCACCTCGTGGAACAGCGCGGAAAAGGACGGCAAAGATCTGCGTTTAGGCCCACCGGTGCTTTCGCCGGACGGGACGATTGTCGTGCCGGGCCGGGGCATGATCACCGCGTATGATTCCGCGGGAAGGGTGCGCTGGACATTCAAGGGAGAGGACCCACGGAAGATATTTAATCAGCCGGTGATTGCAGCCGACGAAAGGGTTTTCGTGATCGGCGACGATACCCACCTTTACGCCATCTCCGCGCAGGGCAAGCAGTTGTGGGAACGAGACCTGAAATATCACACCAGCAGCTTAAAGATAGGTCCGGACAACCGGCTCTACGCCAGTACCGCCGGAAAGATCTTCGTGTATGACGAGCAGGGGACGCGCCTCTCCTCGTTCGGCCACTCCAATAATTATGCTCCGCTGATCATCGACGACTTCGGGCAGAACGGGACTATCTTCGTAAGCGGCAGAAAGATTGCGGCGCTGAATCCGGATGAGTCGCTCCTATGGGAGTCGCCCTGCTCTACCCCGGGGCTCGCCTATATGGAAACCGGCATCGTGACCCCCTGCAATTCCGGAAAAGATAATGGCAAGGGAAAGCTGGCTGCCCTGAAATATGAAGATGGCAGCACGCTTTGGGAGGCCTCGCTGGACGATGCGCTAAACCGCCCGGTCACTATTGCCCTGGATGGCTCGATTTATGCTACCTCTTCCAGAAAAATCTATGCATTTTCCGCCCAGGGAAGGCCCTTGTGGAGCTTCCTGCCGGAGCAGGCGCCGGATTCGAGGATCGCCATCGATCCGGACGGCAATCTTTACTTCGGCTGCGACCAGAACCGCGTCTATTCGCTGACTCCCGAGGGAAAGCTGCGCTGGATTTATGTCGTAGGCATGCATGATATGCAAGTGAAGTATGTTGACCAGCTTAACTGGCTGAATAACGGACTTCTTGTCCACGCTGGGGGAGAGTTGATCGCGCTGCCTGTGGCTGGAGCAGGTCTGCGCGCCGCGGCAGCGGAAGAGAGGATGTACTAGGGTGCCGGAGGAACAAACATCGCAGGCAGTGGTCCGCTGGCAATTCACGATTGCCCTCGCGGCGCTGGGCAGCCTTTTGATGGGGGGCTATTTTGCCACCATCGATATGCGTCTCCCGGAGCAAACCCTCCGGCTCATCGCTCAGAACAGTGTCCTTCTCGGCATCTCGCCCTACGTAGTTCTGGCGCTGCTTCCCTTGTTCCGTCTGAAACGGACCGCCGCCACGCTGGCGATCCTTACGGGCCTGGCGGCCTGGGGACTGGTAATCTACTTCGTCTTCTTTTCATCCCCGGCGACGCGTCCGGCGGAAATCGGGGCGGTGGCATATAGGTTCGGCGGGCTGCTTGCATTGCCAGCCCTTGCAGCTCTCATATGCCATCTGTCGCTTCTGGCTGCGGGAATCCAGACCTTCCGGGATGCCGGGCCGCGCCTGGCGCTGGTTTGTGCCTATATCGGCGGTGTCGTCCTCTGCCTCAGCTCAGCGGGTATGGCGAACAATCTTTATCGTTTCTGGAAGTCTCCGGAATATGGGCAGATGCGCGCGCAGCGAAAATCGATGCGCTCTTATACAGAGCTGCAACAGTTGAAGTCCTGCCTGGGGGATTATGGCGCGAAGCATGGCGGTGAATATCCGCAATCGTTGCTCGATCTGGGACCGGCTGGAATGAAGTGCGCCAGCAGGGCCGTGGCGGAAAACCATATCGAAGGCTACAATCTGCGCTACATCCCGCGACGCGAGAACGGCCGCATCCGGGGATATGAATTCGAAGTAATCCCCCGCACGGCCGCATCCGCAAGGCGGGCTTTCCCGGCGCCGACGACCT
>CAYTQA010000323.1:0-3588 GCA_964439495.1 uncultured Terriglobales bacterium
CATACGTCTGCCCTTGACACCGCCGTTGTTGTTATAGACAGGATGACAAATTTTAGGTTATTGAATTGAACGTTGAAACTTATGTTGCGCTGACAACTGACATCTGACAATTGCAAACTAAACCATGATGCTCAAAGAAACCATCGTTCAAAGCTGGCTCTCGCTCATGCGGGACCGCACCCGCTCGCTGCTCACCATGCTCGGCATCGTGTGGGGGCTGGCGTGCGTGGTGATCCTGCTGGCCTATGGCCAGGCCATCGGCAACAGCGTGCTCAATGCCTTTCTCGGCATCGGCAACAACGTCATCATGTTCTGGGGCGGGCAAACCAGCATGCAGGCCGGCGGACAACGCGCGGGCAAGCGCATCAAGCTGGAGTATGAAGATGTGCAGGCGATCCGGGACGAGGTGCCGATCGTAAAAGCGGTCAGCGCGGAGATGGATGACGCCCTCGGCTTTAAGGTGAATAATCGCGTGATGTCGATCATGACCAAGGGGATTGAATATCCATACGGCGAGATGCGCAAACTGATTGTCGAGGACGGCCGTTACTTCGACGAGAGCGATTTCGCCGATCAGCGACGCGTGGTGATTCTGGGCCCGGAGGCGGCGCAGAAGGTCTTTCAGGGACGGCCACCGGTGGGCCAGTCGGTCGAGATCAGCGGGACGCAGTTTCAGGTGATTGGAGTGCTGCACAAGAAGATCCAGGATTCCTCCAACAACTGCCAGGACAATAACTGCGCCTTCATCCCTTTTCTCACCATGCGCGACCTCGTGACCCAGCGCGACCCGGACAACATTGTCTTCCAGCCGGTGGATGCCGCGCTGCACAAGAAAGCGATGGCCGCGGTGCGGGAGGCGCTGGCGCGCCGTCACCACTTCGACCCCAAGGATGAAAAGGCCACGCCGGAATGGGACACCATCGAGGACGGCATCGAACTGGGGCAATTTTCCATCGCCCTTGAGGCGCTGCTGGGCATCATCGGCGTGATGACGCTGGGCGTGGGCGGCGTGGGCGTAATGAACATCATGCTGGTCTCGGTCACGGAGCGCACGCGAGAGATTGGCCTGCGCAAGGCGGTGGGCGCGCGTCCCCGGCACCTGCTGCTGCAATTCCTTACCGAGGCCCTGGTCATCACCTTTGTCGGCGGGGCGGTCGGCATGCTGGTCTCGATCGCGCTCACCCATATCATCCCGCCCATGCCGCTCTACTCCGAGATGTATAAGACGGCAAACAACGAGGGCGACATTATCCTGCGCGCCTCCGGCAGCGTGATGTTGATCTCCTTCATTGTGCTGGCAGTGGTGGGGGTCACCTCAGGCTTCTGGCCGGCCTTGAAGGCGGCGCGCATGAATCCGATTGAGGCGCTGCGTTATGAGTGAACTGCCCCCCCAACAAAACAGGCCGCCCTGTCGGCGGCCTGGATCATTGATACACCAGTTTTGCGCGTATCGCCCGAATCAGAATTTATATCCGATGCCTGTCGAGATGATGGGATAAAACTTGAAGGGTGAGGCGCTGTTGTTGATTTTGGTTTGCTCCGCCTGAATGTTGCTCTGGATGGTCGGATCGGAGCTGACATTGCGGCAAAAGAGACCGGTGCTGTCGCAGGCGCTGCCATACAGGCTCAGCGCCACCTTCGGGGAGCCTACGTACCCCGCTCCAATCTCGAAGGGAACGCTGAAATGCCTGCCGCTGCGAGGCAGAATATTTCCCCAGCCGAGAACAAAGGTAGGCGCCACCTTGTTCATATTGAGCCGTCCATTTCCGTTAATCGGGTTGGAATAATCGCTGTAATAGGTTGTGCCGCCCAAAGTAAAGCTTTGCCCGCCGGGAACGCCGGCCGTCGCCTTCAGCACGTTGCCGTTATACAGCACGCCAGGGCTAAGGTGGAAGTTGCCGCCGGTGGGGAACCAGTCAAAATGCGCCTCCGCCGAGCGGAACGTCAACTGGCCGCCATAGTTCACGCCATCCTTGCTGAAAGTTGGATTGAAATTGAAGCCATTGAACCCCACTCGCACATTGGTACGGCTGGAGAGCGCGGAAGCAGCTTCGATGCCAATGCCCAGGGAGGAGACCTTGATGCCGATGCCAAACTTAGGCAGGCTCTGGGATTCGCTTTTCGCCGGCTTTGCCGGCTTCTTTGCCGTCTCGGAGGAGTTGCTATCGGAGCCATACTGGGCCCCGGATTGGTCTGAACTAAAGGCCGCGCTGGTATTGACAAGCAGGCAGATCAGCAGCGCTGCGGTAGACATGGAAAGTTTTCGCACTGGTTCTCCAGAAAGGTTGGAATTCCTTTGAACCATAGTGCAGGGCCCCCGCTCTGGCAATCAAGTAACCACAGTAATTGGGGCCATTTAATACCTGTATTTCCGGGGCATTCCTGCTGGCCCGGTGCGCTTGAACTCTCAGCGGAAAACAGCTTTGGTTCAGGCCTGGAAGGGCGTCTGCTCCTGCCCTGATCCGGCGTTTGACCGGAGTGGAAACGCATGTTATAAAGAGAGGTTTTGGAAGTCCCTTGTCTTCAATCTGTTGTGAGGTTTTCACGGCGGGCGGACAGGGCGCTTCTCCCGGCTGTTTCATTCTCTTCTGTTGTAGAGGATGAGACGGAAAACACGGGTAATCGGAGTGGCGTAAGCTGCAATGGTTCCCGACGCGGCCAAGCTTCAAAGATTCCTTTCAAAGTGGAAGCGCGGGTTCCCGGGGACCGGAGATGAGCACTCACGAACTTCCGGATTGGCCGAGCCTCGCAGTCTGAGGATTTTGCTGGACGGCAGTTCGGCGCAAGTCATCCTAATCAACTCTTTACGTCGATTTTTGTTGGAGGATATTCCTTATGCTTACCTCGCTTGCCGCGGGACTGTGTCAACCCTCACCTCGCGCCACTGGGATGCGCTGTCGCATGCGGACCCTGGCGGCCCTTTTATTTGCACTGATGTTCAGCGCGTCGGCTGCCCTGGCGCAAACCCCCGCGCGACAGCCCGCGGGCGCTCCACCGCTTCCCGGCAGTTCGCAGAACCAGATGACCAGAGGGCAAGGACCCTCGGGACAGGCCGAAGCCCACGAAGCTGGGGGCGAGGCCAACCTGAAGCTGCCCGATCTCTCCACCGTTGAATTTCGCGGCGTGGACGGCCGCAAGCTGCTCATGTTTGGGCTCATCATCTGCGTTCTGGGACTGCTCTTCGGACTGATGATCCTGGTGCAGCTTAAGAACCTTCCCGTGCACAGGTCCATGCGGGAAATCTCCGAACTGATCTATGAGACCTGCAAGACCTACCTGATAACCCAGGGCAAGTTCATCCTGATCCTGGAAATATTTATCGCCGTGATCATCGTGCTCTACTTCGGGGTGCTGCAATCCATGGGAGCGCAGCGGGTGATCGTGATCCTGCTCTTCAGCCTGGTGGGCATCGCGGGAAGCTACGGCGTGGCCTGGTTCGGGATCCGCGTGAACACCTACGCCAACTCACGCACCGCCTTTGCCGGACTGCGGGGCAAGCCGTATCCGATTTATGCCATTCCTCTCAAGGCGGGCATGAGCATTGGAATGCTGCTGGTCAGCGTCGAGCTGCTGATCATGCTTTTCATC
>CAYTQA010000324.1:0-3588 GCA_964439495.1 uncultured Terriglobales bacterium
ACGGAATACCCGCAACTACGACCGGAGCTTTATGTCCGGCGCATCGAGGAATTTGCCGTCCGGGTACGCTCCCACGTCGCGGACCCCTGCGACACTATCGCAACCCTCCAGGCCATCAACCGCATTCTTTATCAGGAGGAGGAGCTGCGGGGCAATAGTGACGATTATTACGATCCGCGAAACTCCTTCCTGAACGATGTTCTGGACCGCAAGCTCGGTCTTCCCATCAGCCTGGCTGTGATCTATATGGAAGTGGCCCGGCGCGTCGGCCTTCCGCTGTTTGGAGTGGGAATGCCCGGGCATTTTCTGCTCAAGCACTACGATGTGGATGGTCGCCAGACCCTGATCGACTGTTTTGAAAACGGCAAAATCGTCTCCGCATCCGATTGCCAGCAGCGCCTGGACAAGATCTACTCCGGCCAACTCACTTTACAGTCCGATTTCCTGGTTACGCTTCCGCGACGGCAGATCCTGATGCGCATGTTGAACAACTTGCGTTCCACCTATCTTACCCGCCGGAATTTCCGCAAGGCCCTGCAGATCGTGGACCTGATTCTGGCCATCTATCCGCGCTCGCCGGAAGATGTGAAGCAGCGGGCGGTTCTGCGGCATGAATCGGGACAGCTTGGCCGCGCGCTTGAGGATTTCGATCTCTACTCGAAAATGTCGCCTGAGGCATCGGATGCGGACGACATTCGCCAGATCGTGATCTCGATCCGCAGGCAGTTGGCCACCTTCAATTAATCCGGATTTAATGATTGGGCGGATTGGGAGGGCCGGCATCTGGCGCGCCCTGGACGTTCAATCCTGAGTCCAGCAGGCCATTCAGAATCGAGCGCTCATTGTCGTCCAGAGTGCTTTTAAACTGGGCAGAATCCATGACCTGAGCGCGCGCCGGGGGCGGCATGTTGCGCAAATTGTGGTAAGTCTTCCATACCGTCTTTCGCCGGTCTTCCGGAAGCTGCCGCAGTTGCTGCATCGAGGTGCGCAATAATTCCCGCTTCTCCGGGGGGAGCTGCTCAATGGCCACCATGCGCTGAATGGTCTTCTCGCGCTGCTGCGGAGCCATGCTGTTCAGCCGGCGCAGGTTTTCTCGCAGGCGCTCCTGACGTTGCGGAGCAAGCTTCTGGAATTCAGGATCTCTCTCCAGCGCCTTCTCCTGTTCCGCGGGAGGAAGCTGGGTGTGCTCCTGCAGCCACTTTCCGGCGCGAGGACGATTATTTTCATGGTTGCGAGGCTGCGCTCCGGCATTATTTGGCTTTTGGTTTTGCGGCGGCGCCCAATTTTTCTGGGGGACGGGAGAGGAAGTGGGGAGGCGCTGGCCAGCGCGCGCCGAGTAGCCATTCGCAGTCCCCGCACGCTGCGCCAACCCACGGCAGGGCAGCAGAAGCGACGTCGCAATCAGTATTCTTGAGGCGAATTGTGAAGGCCAGATCACTTTGATCGGAATCATTCGTTGGTTGCCGCATCGGGGGACTCAACCGTCTGGTCCAACGCGCTCATATCATTCAGCAATTCCTGGTTTTTATCCAGTTCCTGCAAATCCACCACGGCGGAAGATGCGGTTTGGGGCGGAGCGCTCGGCTGATTTCTTTCATAAAAGCCGATGCCCGCGGCCATGGCCAAACCTAAAGCTACAGCAGTCAAGGGACGCCATCCCACGGGACGGCGTATTGCCATCGCGGTTTTAAGGCGTTCGCGCCAACCCATTGGCGCCGCTTCCGCTTCCGACCGCAATCGGGCGTAGAGCCTGGTGTCGAAAAAAGGGGAAGGCTCCGGCGCCTCCCATGCATCCAGCAGCGCCATGGTCCCGCGCATGCTCTCCCACTGCTCACGGCAACTCGGACACGTCCCCGTATGCTCCTGTACCTCCGGGAGCATCGGCCGATTCGAAAGCGCCGATTCCAGGATTTGTTCTCGTATCTCTTGGCACTTCATAATAATTTTCCGCAATGTTATGACTAAATAAAATCCTTCAAACGCTCGC
The DNA here is from genome assembly GCA_964439495.1 of uncultured Terriglobales bacterium. Lineage (GTDB taxonomy): Bacteria > Acidobacteriota > Terriglobia > Terriglobales > Acidobacteriaceae > CAYTQA01. The sequence continues at coordinate 1,988 of CAYTQA010000324.1, forward strand.
GCAATGTCTCATAAGCGCGAAACAAGAGCGACTTGGTTGCCGATTCGCTCAATTTTAATACCTCGCCAATCTCGCGATAATCCATCTCCTGATATTTGTGCATCAGCACGGCCAGGCGCTGCCGCTCCGGCAGCTCCATGACCCGCTTGCGAATGGCGGCCAGCCGTTCCCGGGCCACCAGCCGTTCCTCAATGGAAGGCTTGGCATCCGCAATGTCGGGCGTAATGCCCGTTTCCTGGTCCGGCTCGCTCAGGTTGATCGTGCTGGCCGTCCGCTCCGAGCGCGTGTCCCGGGCATGGTTCACTCCCAGGTTGGTGGCAATGCGATACAGCCACGTGGTAAATTTTGCCTCCGCATGATAGGAGGCGCGGGAGCGATAGACCCGCAGAAACACCTCCTGCGCCAGCTCCTCCGCGACCGCCTGATTATGCGCCATGCGATACATAAAGCTGACAATCGGACGGCGGTATTTATCCACCAGATAATTAAAGGCGGCGTCATCCCCCGCCCCGGCCCGCAGCATGATCTCCGCATCGGTCAGCCCCTCATACCCGGCGGGGCCAGCCTGATGGCGCGACAGCGGGCCATTTCCGGTTCGGCGATCCAGGCTTTCGGCCCCCGGAAAGTAGTCGGGTTTGAGCGCCATCGTGCTCATGTCCTCCTTAACCCGCTCCGGAGCTGAAAGTTGTGCCTCGGACGCCTCTCCCAAAGGCCTTTTTTCGCCCTCTCCGGGCTGGGCATCCCCTGGCGGGATACGCTCGTCTCCGGATGTGAACTGGTCTGCCATGTCTTTCATGCGGGTGAAAGGAGCAATTCCCCTTCCATTTCAGCCACTTGCCTTTCCGAAGAGGATTTTAATGCCTGGAGCGAGGCAGGTGGATAGAAAATACTCTTTCCGATGGCCTTTTTGTAGGATGTATCGGAGTGCCCTTCGTCATGCGATTGCCGCATCTGATTTCGCGGGGATGGGAACATACGTATTTCGTACACGCTTAGACCGTGATAGATACGCCAGGTATAGAAGAGAAGCAGCGAAGAATCCCGCTGGTTTGAACCAAGAAGGAAGCTGGCTGCCGTCAGCCGCACCATGAATCGACTCCACCAGCGCGAGAAGATAATAAAGGGCATCGATCGCCAAATAGATTTTAGCGAGGAGCACGCCTTTCGGATTCTTCGTTCCAAGGAGGTATGCCGCAGTGCCCGCCAACACACCGCAGCCAAGATTTAATAGCGCGACCAGAGAGGCTCCGTCTGAGAACCCCGCGAATCCGCCGAGCAGCCGAACCACAGCACCAACCCACAGCTTCACGATCAGCAGCAGAAGCCACCCTCTGATACCCGTGACAACAATGCCCTGTATCCTCGTAGCCGGAGCATTCTCATTAATCGGCATTTGTGGTAGCTGTTGCGATCCTTGCAATTCGAACGGGCGAGCTACAATATCTCCGGTCCAGGTGTACTGGGCAGGAGTTCGCAAATTTTGCGCAGCTGGGGCTGTTACGGACTGTCCTGTTGGATTACGACAAAATGCGCGGTACAGGCGGAGAGCGCAATATACAAAGCCAGCCCACACCAGAGCCGCCCAGAGATCGAAGCACATC
>CAYTQA010000325.1:0-2875 GCA_964439495.1 uncultured Terriglobales bacterium
TAAAGTAGACTGGGGAAATAGCGGAAATCAGTACGCCGATACCCTGATCAAGGGCACGGAGTGGGGCTTCAACGAAAACCAGAGAAACACCATCGCCGATATTCGCTGGCGCGATGTTGAATTCTATGCTGGCGACAGTTGGAAGATTGTCCCGCGCTTTACCCTTGAATACGGCGCCCGCTGGACATTCCAGCAGCCCGAATACCTGGCGAGCAAGCATTGGTCTTCCTTTGTTCCGACCGCCTATAACCCTGCGCTCAAGAGCGACCCTTGCAACGGCATCCTTGTTCCGGCCGGCGGCAAGAATACGTGTCCCTCGATCGGGGCCAAGGGCGGCGGCATCAGCCCCTACGGCAGCCTGGTACCGAGCAACCATCATCTGATTGCTCCGCGCCTGGGCTTTGCATGGGATGTCTTTGGAAATGGCAAGTTCGCACTCCGCGGAGGTCTTGGACAGTTCTTCTCGCGTGATCCTGTCGGCATCGCTATCCGCATGCAGTCCTCGAATACGCCGTATGCTGTCACCTTGGGTGGTTATCGCACCCTGGATGGTCCGCTTACGCCTGGTGTCACTTTGTTTGATAACGGTGGCGGAGGCAACCTTGCCGCTGGCGGTACTCCGGGCCAGGGACTTGAGCAGAACGCCAATGTCTCCAACAACTGGCAGTGGAACCTCACCACGGAAACGGCGCTCTGGAAGGATGCAAAGCTGGAATTGGGATGGGTCGCCCTTCGCGGCATCCACCTCGAGTCCTCGGCGCAGCTCAACCAGATCAGGCCGGGCGACCGTTTGACGTACATCCAAGAAGGGCTGGAAAGTCCTTCTCCTACCGCCGCTCGCAATGCCTTGTTCCCCTACTCGGCGCTGACCACCGGTCCTCTGGTCCAGTGGAACCATCGTGGCGACTCGATTTACCACTCCCTGCAGTCGATGTTCAGCACGAAGCTCGGCCGCAATGGGGTATTCTCGAGCAGCTACACCTGGTCGAAGAATATTGCCGATACGACGCTCAGCTATGTCGGGACTACAACCGGTATTGCGGATACTTACAACTCGCGCGCAGGACGTGGACCGGCGGACTTTGATCGCCGTCACATCTTCAACGCCAGCTTCGTCTGGAACCTGCCGGCAATGGCAAATTCGAACGGCTTGGTTCGCGCAGTGCTGGGAGGCTGGGAAACCAATTCGATCATCAATGTGACCACCGGGCCGATGCTGACCATCACCGGTACGGTCGCGGGTATCGGCAATCCGCTGGGCGTGGGCAATGCCAATGTCACTGCGGTGCGTCCGCTCCGTGTTGCCGGCCAGTCCTGTACGATGAGCGGCGGAAGCAGAGTTCAGTATCTGAATCCTGCTGCCTTCACCTTCAATGGGTATCGTCTTGCCACCTATGGCAACAGCGGACCCGGACAATGCGCCGGTCCTGGGACCGAGGACGTGGACTTTGCCATCGACAAGAACTGGAACCTGCCATTCGGCATGAACCGGTATTTCGGGGAAAAGTCTCGTATTCAGTTCCGCTTCGAATCGTTCAACCTGTTCAACCATCCGATGTTCCGCTTCAACGGAAACAACCTGAGTTACAGCGTGAACAGCTCCGGGTTCAAGTGCAACTCGAACACGGATTGTTCCAATGTCACCACTATCACCGGTACTACGCTCAATAGCACTGCGAACTTCGGTCAGGTCCGAACTGGCAGCAACTTGGGTAACCGGCAACTTCAGTACGCGCTCAAGCTCATCTTCTGATCGCGTCCTGCATAAGGCACAAAATAACCGGGCTTGACATCCGTCAAGCCCGGTTATTTAATTTTGAGAAGCACTCAATCTTCTGCCCAGAACAAATTCCACAGGGACTCCATGGGTAAACTTTGCCGGCAGTGCAGGGCAATGTGCGCAGGAACGTTCTTCCGGCCACTGTTGCTGCTCGCCCTTTGCAACATGATCGTGCCGCCTTTTTCGCAGGGGGAGCGCCGTGTTACAACTGGGCACAATGCTTCCCGGAGCACTTCGGAACAGCAGCGCATTTCCGACCTGATTGCAAAATCCAACTACTCGGAAGCCGAATCCCGCTTGTTTGCGGTCCTCACCAAAGATCCGCAGCCGTCATGGGCGTTGCGCCTGCTGGGCGATGTAAGAGTGAAGCAGGCCCGGACCAGCGAGGCGGAGTCTCTTTTCCGACGGGCCATTGCTCTTGATTCCCACGATATCGAAGCCCACCGCGCCCTTGCCTCTGTGTTGAGCACGGAAGGTAAGCGCGAGGATGCGATCGCCGAATACCAGCTGGCGCTCAGGGCAGCGCCGAAAGATGTGACCTCGGAAGCATCGCTGGCTAAGTTATATGCCCAAGGCGGACAGTTTCGTGAATCTCTGGAAGCGGCGCAGGGAATTCCCGTCGCGCAGCAGCCTGTCAGCTTGCTTCCTATCCTCGCTTCCGATTATTTCGGTCTGAAGCAGCCGGAAAAGGTCCAACCTCTGATCCCCCGAGTACTGCGGGGCTCTTCCCGGGACATGAAGAGTCTCCTGGACTTCTCCCAGGCGCTGGCCGAAAACGGCTACATTGCGGATGCTGCCCATCTGCTTGAGACGGTGCGCCCTTCCAGGCCTTCCGCGGATTATCTCGGTGCGCTGGCGCGATTGCGTCAGATCCAGGGCAAGAACGAGATTGCCGAGCAGTTGTATACGCAAGCACTCGCGCTCGCGCCTGATTCTTACGATCTGCTTTTCAGCGCCGCCCGTTTCTATGCAGATCAGGCTAAATGGGCGAAGACCGTCAATCTGCTTGGACGGGCAGATGAACTCTATCCCGACCGGCCAGAGCTGCTGAAGAAGCTGACGCTCTCATTGCTGAAACTTGGCAGGATCGAGGCT
>CAYTQA010000325.1:2885-3569 GCA_964439495.1 uncultured Terriglobales bacterium
CAAAGAAGCTTGCCAGCTCTCGTCCCAACGATGCGAGCGCGCAGTTGGTGATGGCTTCCGTGCTGTTCCAGAAAGGGGACAATAGCGGGGCACGCGAGTATCTCCAGAAGACGCTGAAGCTCGATCCGAATGTTCCCGAAGCCCACTTTTACCTGGGGCAGATCGCACAGCGCGCAGGAGACATACAGCTCGCAAAAACGGAGATGGAAAAAGTGGTTGCGGAACAGCCCGATCAGGCTGGCGGGCAGTTCGAGCTGGGCAAGCTTGACCTGCAACTGGGAGACCTGCCGGCGGCAAAAGAACATCTCGAACGTGCTGTCCAGCTTGCGCCGGGCGTCTCGATCAACCATTACCAGCTCGGCGTCCTTTACACCCGCCTGGGCATGAAAGATCAAGCTAAAGTGGAGATGGACGAATATCAGCGCCTGAAGACCGTGGAAGATAACCGGCGGCACGCGTCTGACAAGGCTGCCGCCGCATCTCCTGGAAAAGATCAAAATCCCGGAAAAGACCAAAATCAAAGATGAATTATCTTCGAGTCAGCCTCGCGTGCGGCGTCCTCGGGCTAACGCTCTCGGCTGTTCATGCGCAAACGCCGGCAGGACAGACGACAGGCCTGGGCCCGGCGGCGACACAGAAACAATCCGATCCCATCGATCAGCATTTTCATGCCGCGGAAACCTT
>CAYTQA010000326.1:0-3565 GCA_964439495.1 uncultured Terriglobales bacterium
AATGCAGCAACCCTGCATCTCATTTAAATAGCACCGAAAGATTACAATGCCGATTGTCACGGTCATGTCGCATGAGTTCTCGCACGAATCGAGCTCAATCAATCCCAAGCTCATTCAATCGAGGTGCACGAGCTGCGGGCTCATTATTGCGACCAGTCCCAGCATTCCTATCCTGAAATTCGCAGAGTCTCTGCATAGCTGTCCTGGATATCTCTATTATTTGCGCTGATCTGAAGGCGCAAGTTTTCCGCACGTTCCGATTGAAAGCTGAGGAATTGCGGGCAGGAAATCCTTGACAACCTGATAATACAGCCGGTCCCTAACGGGTAAGCGGAATCTGGATCTTGACCACGGTGCCTTTACCGACCTTGCTGCGGACCCTAAGCCTTCCGCCGTGGTTTGCAATCACGCCTTTTACGATCCAGAGCCCAAGTCCAGCGCCCTTCTCGCCCTTGGTGGTGACGAATGGCTCGAAGATCCTGGATTTCAACTCGGGCGGAATTCCGTGTCCGGTATCGGCAACGATCATGATAATTCCGCCGCGGTCCTCGGACGTGGGAGCGGAATAGCGCGTGCGGATGGTCAAAGTCCCTCCTTTGACCATCGCGTCTTTTGCGTTGACCACCAGGTTTGAGAACACCTGGCGCCACTGGTCGGCCGCAATCACAGCCGGTGGGATGTCGGCCAGATCGGTCACCGTCTTCACATTCCCGCTCTGCAATTGGCGGTTCAGCAGGAGCAGCGTGTCTTCCAGCAAGGTGTTGATGTCAACTTCCTTCAACTGCTCATTGCTGCGATAAAGGCCCAGCATCTGGCGCACGATGCGGGCGACGCGTTCGGCCTCAAAGCGCAGGATGTCGCAGACCGGCTGATGCTCCGGGTCCACCATATCGGAGAACAGATAGACGGCGTTCTTGATCGCCTCCATCGGATTGTTCACCTCATGGGCGATGGTGGCGGCGAGGCGTCCTGAGGCGGCAAACTTCTCGATTTCCATCATGCGCTGCTCAGCCTTGAGCTGCTCAATGCGGCGCAGGGCCGTCAGGTCCCGCAATACGGTCACGGTATAGGAGACCAGGCCGCGTTCATCGAAGACCTTTTCGGAGCGCACATCATATTCGGATTCCGACCTGGTGCCGGGATCGTAAAGCTTGAGCTGCGTGGAAGCCTGCTCTTTGAAACCAAAGGTGAAGGTAGAGATATAGGCATCGAAACGGGCGTGATTTTTGACGCACAGTTCGTCCCGGACCGACTCTTCTTCCGAGCCAAAGAGGTCCTTGGCGAGCGGGTCGAGCAGGACAAAACGGGCCGCATTATCGCAGACGATAATGGGATCGCCCACGTTTTCGATGATGAGGTTCAGGCGATCGCGGTCCTGGCTTACAACTTCCTCGGCCTTGCGTAAAAGGTCGTAATTTTCCCGCAACTCCTGGTCGGCGCGGCGCAGATCGGTGACATCGCGCATGACTGCGACAATCCCAATGGGCTGCCCGTCGCGGCTATAGGTGGGGGTGCATACAGCTTCAAAAAGGATCTCCTCGCCTTCGTAAGCATCCACCAACGTGAGGTCGCGCGAGTTTTCCTCGCCGGAAACGGTCATGGAGGAGAGCGCCGCTGAAAACAACAGGTTATTGAGTTCCACGGCCCTTACGAAACCTTCGGTGACATTGCTGTCCGGAATCCTGAAAAAACGTTCCGCTGCCTTGTTCTGCACCAGCACGCGATAATGCGTATCGGTAAGGATCACCGGATCGGTCATGCTTTGCATCACGGTCTGCAATTGGGAGATATTCATCTCCATGTCCGTCATGCGGTTGTAGTAATGCTCGACCTTGAACAGCCGGGAGAGATAGCGGTTGGCCAGATTGATCAAGGTGGCCAGACGGGTGAGATCAGGCGGGTTTTTGGGCAGCTCCACGGCGACAATCGCCGCATAGGCCCTCATGCGGCAAACCGTGCACACCTGTTCGTCCAGGTTCAGTTTCTTGCGCAGATAGGAATTTTCCACCGCCAGGCAAGTGGGACGGCGGTCACGCTGCGATTCCCAGCATGTGCGCACATTGTTGAAGATGATGGGATGGCAGTACAGGGACCGGTGATGGACCGAGGAGTCCTCGATCACCGCGGGCTTCTGACTGTGAAGGGTAGCGGTAATGCGATTGCCGGGCGCATAGAGTGAGCTGCGAAAACGCTGCAGATATGGGACTGAGCAGTTTACCGACGCGGTGGGGACGATCTCGCCGGTTTCAAAGTCGCTGGCGAGCACGAAGGTACGTTCATAGCCAAGCTTGACGATCTCCTCAAGCAGAATCGGGTAGACTTCTTCGGACCGTTCGGCCTGCAAAAGACGGAACTCCGCAGGATCCGATAAATTCTTGTCAAAACGGCGGGAGGAAGGGGATTTTGTCTTTGCCGCTGCGAGCCCAGGAGATGCCACGACCGTTCCCTTCAATGAAATCCCCTATGCCGTAATCGAGAAGACGCGGAGCTTCGCTTCATTAAAGGCATGGGCGCATTTGCCATAACGCGTCATTTACTCGCAGGAGTTGCTTAACTCTAGAGTTATCAGGGTTCTGTTGTCAAGCAGAAGCTCGCTCTTAGGAGCGCCTAATTATCCCTTAGTTCGCCAGGGATCTTTCAGACGGTACGGACCTCCGGTTCCAGGGATTCCTGGGAGTCAGTTTCTACCGGAGGCTCCTCCTTACGAGTAGTGATGCTCTTCAAAGTGACATAAAGCACCGGGATAAAGAAGAGGTTCAAAAAGGTAGAGACAATCATCCCTCCAAAAACGGTTGTGCCAACGGAGTGACGGCTATTGCGTCCCGCCCCCTGGGCCAGCATCAGGGGCATCACGCCGAGGATGAAAGCAAAAGAGGTCATAAGAATGGGGCGCAGGCGTATACGCGCCGCCTCAATGGCCGCCTCGACGATGGAATCCCCCCGGGCGCGAAGCTGTTCGGCGAATTCCACGATAAGGATGCCATTCTTACTGGAGAGGCCAATCAGCATGACCAGTCCAATCTGGCAATAGACGTCGTTTTGCAGGCCCCGCAGGAACTGGGCCCCGACCGCCCCCAGGATGGCCACCGGAACAGCAAGCAACACAATGAAGGGAAGAGAAAAGCTCTCGTACTGGGCCGCCAAGGTGAGATAAACGACCAGAAGTCCCAGGCCAAAGAGCAGCGTCGCCTGCCCTCCCGATTGGATTTCTTCCAGCGACAATCCCGTCCATTCGTAGCTGACGCCTTTGGGAAGCACCTCTTTGGCGAGGGCTTCCATGTCGGCAATGGCCTGTCCCGAGCTGCGTCCGGGGGCTGGAGAGCCATCTATTTCGGCGGAGCGGAACAGGTTGTAATGGCTGATGACCTGCGGCGTGGTGGATTGCGAGATCTGCACCAGGTTATCAAGCTGGAGCATGGCGCCATTATCGGAGCGGACATAAAACTGGCGAATGTCCTTGGGCTGGGCGCGGAACTGCTGGTCCGCCTGCACATAGACGCGATACGAGCGATTATTGAAATCGAAATCGTTCACGTAGCGGGATCCCATATATACCTGCAGCGTG
>CAYTQA010000327.1:0-3563 GCA_964439495.1 uncultured Terriglobales bacterium
CGCCCTCTGCTGTATTCGGGGGGCATCCATCCCTCTTCCAGCATCCATCCTTCGGCGCAAATCGGAAAAAATGCCTCTATTGGGCCGTATGCGGTAGTTGATGAGGAGGTGGTCCTGGGCGACCACTGCACCCTGCTGCCTCATGTGGTGATCTATCGCGGCGCCCGCATAGGAAAGAACTTTTTTGCCCATGCCCATGCCGTGGTCCGTGAATATTGCCGCATCGGCGATGATGTCATCCTGCAAAACGGGGCCGTGATCGGCGCGGACGGCTTTGGTTTCGCCAAGACGGACACGGGAGAATGGCACAAAATCGTGCAGTCCGGGCCGGCCATCCTCGAAGACCGTGTAGAAGTCCAGACCAATGCCTGCATTGACCGCGCCAGCGTTGGGGAGACCCGGATTGGACGCGGCGTGAAGGTCGACAACCTGGTCCAGGTAGGACATGGCTCCAAGGTGGGCGAGCACACCCTCTTGTGCGCCCAGGTCGGCCTGGCCGGCTCTACCCATATAGGCCGGGGGGTGATCCTGGCCGGGCAGGTTGGGGTCGCCGGCCATTGCCATGTCGGCGACGGGGCGATCGCCACGGCGCAAACCGGCATTCCCAACGATGTGGAGCCGGGAAAGGTGGTCAGTGGCTATCCGGCCATCGAGAACCGCCAATGGCTGCGCGCGGCAGCCGTCTTCAATCGCCTGCCGGAGCTCGCCCGCGCCGTACGCTCGCTGGCAAAAAAAGCTCTGGACGAACCTTAAAGAAGCGGGTACACATTGAATTAAGGGATGTAAGTAGTCGTTTGGAAAACTATTGCATCCAATATTGCAAGCTGCACAATCCAATCAACTTCGGTACCTCTCAAAAATGAAGCCAAGTATAGGGGAAGATAAGCCGCAAACCGGTAGCGGTCGTAATCCAATTCGTGTCCTTCTTCTCGATGACCGGGCGGACAACCTGCTGCTGCGCGCCGCCATATTGAGAAAACATGGATACGATGCAATCACCTCCAGCTCTATCGAGGAAGCGGAAGCCCGCTTGAACGATATCGATATCGCCGTCCTCGACTATCACCTGGGGGCGGGAAAGTTCGGCACGGAGGTGGCAAACAGCCTGCGCGAGAAGCGTCCGGAGGTCCCCATCATTATTCTTTCCGCGACCCTGGAGCGAAAATTCGGCGGCGTGGAAGACATGCACCTGCTCAAAGGGTACAGCTCGGTGGATGACCTGATCGGAGCCCTGCGCTCGTTCGAGGCAAAGAAGCGGGGCAAGCCGGTGGTAGTTGATGCCCGGGACTTCTATTACTCCCGCATCAACATGGCCATGGGCCAGGACGTGGTGCTTGAGATCCTCGACCGCGAGGGGGATTGGCAGTATGTGAATGACAGCTTTGCCGATCTGCTGGAAAAGAAACGGTCATGGTTTATTGGCAAGAACTTATTCGAGGAGTTCCCGGACCTCGGCGAAGAGTGGCGCGAAATCATCCAGACGGTGGCCGACACGCGCGAGACTTACATCGACCGGACCTTCCGCGGACTCCCGCTGCCACGCAAGGATGCGCGCTGGACCTGGACGGTATTGGTCTTCCCTCTTAAACTGCATGATAACCGCAATGGAGTGGTGCTGAGCGCCAGGGTGCTCGAGAAGAAAAGTTGAGAATAGAATTGAAACAGCGCGGCCTTGGCTCCAGCCTGGTCCTCATTCTATTCGGCTGCATGGCTGGATGCCGCTCTCGCGGCATTAACGTCACCATCGTAAATACCGGCCACTCTAGGCTGCGAAACCTCGAGCTCGACTATCCCGGCGGAAGTTTTGGCAGGCCGTCGCTTCCCCCAAATGCTCCTTATCGCTACCGGATCAAGATCACCAAAAATGGCAAGTTAAAGCTTCTTTTTGAGGAAGCCGAGGGCAAAGCACATAGCGAGAACGGCCCCGAAGTCCATGCCGGGGACGATGGCGCGATCACCCTCACCATTGATGAGAATGAGAAACCCCACTGGCAGACAAACGTGCAGCCTGAGTGACGGCACCATGGCGGAATCAATAAAAAAGACCTGGTTTGCCCAGGTCTTTTTTATTGCGAGTGAACGACCTATTTCGCGATGGCCGCAAACAGGTCTGAATTCACCAGGCTGATAAATTTCTTATCGTCGCTTTCGAATTTCACTTTCAGGTCTTTGTTGTCGGAATCAACGGTCATGCTGTCGAGCGCCATCTTTTCCGCCGGTGAAGCGCTCATCTTCTTGTAGAGGACCCCGGCCTTGAGAAGGGACGAAAGCGTGGCCGCGGTGAAATTATCGGAGGTCGCAACAAAGAGATTGAATTTCACCCCATTGCCAAAGTCCATCTTGTAGCGGGAGCCCAACAGGCGCTTCTTGATGACTTCATAGTCCCCTAACTGCGCGGCCTCGCCCAGGGCGGACTTCATCATGTTCTGCGTGCCGGCGGCATCGAGGACGCTCCAAATCGCGTCCGAATCCACGGAAGAGATCATGTCCGTCATCAGGCTGTTGGTAGTCACGCTGAGATTATCGCCGTCGCGGGTGTCGAGCGCCGCCTTGACCGCCCCCATCTCTCCAAAGAGCATGGTGAAATCGTCGAGCAGCGCCATGTGCAATCCGCTGGCGCCCATGGGATAAATGCGGGTTTTGCGGTAGAGAGTGGGCTTAATCTTCCTCGCCCTCAATTTGGCAAAGACCTGCGGCAAAGCAAATTGTCCCTGGCCCACGCCCACGATCTGCAGCGGCTTGTCCTTCAGGCGGAAAGAGGCGAAGGTCAACTGATCAATATCATTGTCGGGATTGATGCCTGCGCTCTTCAGCGCGCTCTCAAACTGCTTAAGCTGGTCGGGCAGCACCTTGGCCTTGAGCGCCTGGGCGGAAGCCGAATCATGCATGCTGCGGTAATCCACATTGATGAGTTGCTGGATATCGGCGGGGATGACCGTCCGGCTGACGGAGTTGAGCGGCGCCGCCATCGCCGAAACGGAAAGTATTGAAACTACCAGGACAAAAAAACTGCTCTTCATAAACCTCTTTAACTCATCTTCCGGAGTAATGTTGCTCTCCTGATTATCTCTTATGTGCTTTGCCGTGACCAAGGGAATTCCCGCCTTACGGCCGTGACTTCCGCCTTGATGCGGGCCTTAAATGCTTCATCCTGAACGGATTCCAGGTTGATCTTCACATTGGCCAGCGCGCCCTCGACCGCCGTGCGGGCGAGCGACGAGGCCACCGCCAGGTCGGACCACATGTTCTTGCTGGTAATAGGCTTCAGCCTTTCTATGAACGAGCCCACCTCGCCCGCCCTCTGGGCGACGGAGAGCGGGACCCGGGTCGCGGTTTGCAGCGCGCTCTCAATCAACTGCTCTCCATTGGACGCGCTCTTCGCCTCTTTGTAGGCCAGCACCACTGCTTGATAAGATGCGGAATCTTCGTCAATGCCTGCCTTGAGCTCCTCGCGCAGGCGAGACAATGTTGCCAGGACCTCGCTCAGCTCCCGTTCATATTGCTGATAGGCCTTCTTGCTCCGCGACATACCGGCAACCATCTCTCCCAGGGCTGCGGCCATG
>CAYTQA010000328.1:0-3562 GCA_964439495.1 uncultured Terriglobales bacterium
TTGCGTGACTATGAAATCATATTCAGCGGTGTGCGGTTTACAGGGGGAAGGTCAACGAAAGCCGCCAGGCACCTTGGAGTGACCCGGGTCGCGCTCTCCCGCGTGCTGAATGGCGCTGCGGGAATTTCCGCGGAAATGGCGCTCCGGCTATCGGATGCTCTTGGAACCAGCCCCGAGCTATGGATCGGGATGCAAGCCCAGTACGATCTGTGGCGGGCGTGAGCGCCACCATAAAAAAGAGGACTCTTAGGTTTTCGACTGGAGGATCAAGCTGGGCGCAATGCGCGTTCCGATTCGGACGTCATGGCGCTCAGTTCGATCAAGTCGTTGAGGCCGTCACGCTCAACACGCGACACATAACTAAGACATTGCCCTGCCGAGAACTCTATAAGCACATACAATTCCCCGGCTACATGCTGCCGGAAACGCCTCATATATTGTTGCAAGAGGCCGTGTATCGCGAGGCGCATCTCCAGATTGTCAGCCGTGAAAATCATCAACTTCATAGGGGCTTTGAACTGAAGAAGTTTTTCAAAGTCGTTCCCAACGCAACCGGCCCGGCTATCGCAATTTTTATCTCGCGGATTCCCCCACTCTGATTCAATTCCAAGGACAGCAGATGTTCCGGATTTATCTTCTTGCCACCAGACTTCATCCAGTATGAACTCCGATTTCTTGTTGGCTGCATCCGTATAGATCGGGTGAAAACCACGTTCGCGCGCCATTTCCGCCAATTGCACCTTAATCGCCTGCGTCCATACAGTGTTGTTTTCTTGTATATTCAATTGACGCGCGGTCCGCGTTGCACGTTCGTTTAACTGCAAAACGAGTTCCTGTGGCTCAATCGGGTAATTGCCGAAGATCATTGTAGGTGCTCCGAGAGGCATTGGTGCGAAAGGGGGGACTCGAACCCCCACGGTTTTACCCGCCAGATCCTAAGTCTGGTGCGTCTGCCAATTCCGCCACTCTCGCACAAACCTATGCTATCGCTTTCTGCATTTTTGGTGTAGCAAGTCTTTCAGCAGCGTCACAACCTGCTCAACTGAAGCGGGTCGTCTTCCACAGGCCCACGCCGGCGGCCACGGCCAATACGATCATGGACACTGCCAAGGCCGCCATGGTCCCCCAATGCGGTACGATTTTCGGAACATCGGCGACCAGGGCGAAGGCGACAATCACCGCGGTGGCGACGCCGATGAGCAGAAAATCTATCCATGTGCGCCGGCGCACCGCCTTCTCGCCCATGAAGCTGGCCTGAACATAGCTGCTGTCCAGGCGATAACGCTGGGTTTCGCGTACCGCGGCCTCGCGCCAGCGGGAGTGCTCATTGGAAGTGGCCGAGCAAAGCGCGATCGCCCCCGCGCCCAGGACCATCAGCAGCGAACCGCCGATGACCTGCGCGTAGCTGCGGTGGCTTCCACCCTGCAATTCCCCAAAGACCAGGATGCCCCACAGCAGTCCCCAAAGCTGATTGGTGTTGGAGAGCGGGATACCGCGGCTGATACAAACGTATTTCGCGGCGTATTGCTGAAAGAGGTCTCCGATCACCCAGATAAAGCCGCCGAGCAGAAGCCAGAAGAGGACGCCCTTGCTTTGCGCGAGCTGCGTCCAGAAGGGATGGAGACCTCCGGAATAGATCAGCCCCAGGGCAAGCATCATGCCAAGTTCGCCGATGGTAAAGAAGGCCACGAATGAGAGCGGGCCCATGCCGCTGATGTAGGCCTTGCGATATGGAATGTACATCGTGCCCCATAGGACGCCCGCGCCCAATGCGCCGACGATGCCGCGAATCGCCTGGCCGCCCGGCGCCTGGGAGGAAGATGCGAATGCCAGGAGCAGCGCTCCGGCAAAGATCACCAGCGTTCCCCCGACCACGCCGACCCACCGGCGCGTGCCCGCGCCGCGAAGCTCGTTAAAGAGCAGGACACCCCAGAAGATCCCCAGCAGACTATTGCTGTTCCAGAGAGGGAAGGCGATGCTGAGTCCGATATTGCGAATGGCAAAGATGGTGAGCGTGTTTGCCACCGCCCAGATGCAGCCTGCCAGTATCCCCCAAATCACCAGATGGGGCGCCTGGGAGAGATCGGCGCGTATGCCTGAGACCCCCTGAAAGAGCGCGGGGATGGTCCAGCGGGCGAGAAAAACACCCAGCACCATCATGAATGAAATTACGATGGGCGAGACCCCGAGGGTGACCAGCTTGGTGGGGGCCTCCGCCGCGCCCAGCCATGCGCCGGCGGCAAAGCCGCACAGAATGCCCAGCGCCTGCAAGCGCTTGACCCGGCCCTGTTCCGAGGCCGAGGAGGTAATGGCGGAGGGACCTGTCTCCAGACTCGCCATCAGCTTATCCACCACAGCAGAAGCAGACCGCCCATAAGCACGGCAAGCGGGATCCAGAACTGTACGTCGGTGAGTACTGCCGCCCCCATGGATTGGCGAGCGGAGTTCGGTAAACGGTCCTGAGCCATTGTTGGTTTATGCTTCCTTGCGCCACCAAAGACTAAATGCAGAGGGCGCCAATTGCAAAACATTCCTGCCGTATCTTTTGGAAGGACAGAGAAGGCGGACCTGTGGACCGAGGGCAGCCGGGCCAATCCATACAAAAGAGGTCGTTTCACCGGGAGGCGCAGATTGGGCCTTTGGCATCCAAATAAGGAGCTGTTCTCGTGCCCTACACACTCGTCAGAGACATGGAATTGGGGGTTGTAAGCCATCCCCGGACGCGAGCATAATATCAGGTACGGACCATGAAAGCTGCATACCAGAATGCGCCTTTGAAGCAACTCGATGTATGGGACGATTTTGTCGAGGGCCGCTATCGCCAGGGCAAATCGGAAGAGGAGTTCCGGAACTATCAGGCCGACGCCAATCCGATGGTGACCGAGTTCTACCGTCAAAATCATGCGCGCCAGACGCTTGATTTCGTCCTCCGCAAAAAGATCGAATACTGCGGCTTGCAGCGTGGCAAAAAAAGTCTCTGGGAGATGGCTGAGTACCTCAACACGCTGGTGGACGAGAGCGATCCCGATACCGATCTCAGCCAGATCGAGCACCTGCTTCAGACGGCGGAGGCGATCCGCAAGGATGGTCATCCGCGCTGGATGGTGCTGGCGGGTTTTGTGCACGACCTTGGAAAGGTGCTCTGTCTATATGGAGAGCCGCAGTGGGCCGTGGTCGGCGATACCTTCCCGGTGGGCTGCGCCTACTCGGACCAGATTGTCTTTCCGGAATTTTTTACCGCCAATCCCGATAGTAAAGTTCCCGAATACCAGACCAGATACGGCATCTACCAGCCGAACTGCGGGCTGGAGAACGTCCATCTCTCGTTCGGGCATGACGAGTACATCTATCACGTCACGCGAAAATACCTGCCGGAAGAGGCGCTGTACATGCTTCGCTATCATTCGTTTTACGCGGCGCACAGGCATGGAGCGTACCGGCATCTGATGAACGATCATGACGAGCGCATGTTCGAGTGGGTGCGGAAGTTCAATCCCTATGACCTGTACTCGAAGGGCCGCGAGCGCCCCAATGTGCAAGAGGTCCTTCCTTACTACCAGGA
>CAYTQA010000329.1:0-3558 GCA_964439495.1 uncultured Terriglobales bacterium
CCTTCCGGACCTGGCGGGGTTGGCGGGATTGCGTTGCGTGGGGCCCGATGCCAGCATCTATTTTAACACTCCAGTAACCTGCCCGCATTGCGAAGACCGGTTTTCAGATTTTAAGTTTCGGATTTCAGGGCTACGATAGCTATAAAACCGCTCTGGAAGTACCGGGAGCGGTTGAAAACAACCAGGAATTCAGGTTTTGAGGCAATTCCTGGGGAGTGGAGGGATGCGCCATGCTTGCAGATGAAAGAGCGAACTCGGGCGCGCCCGTCCACCGTTATTTTGAGTTCTCGCTTTATCTGCTGACCATCACCGGCTTCGCCACCCTGGCCGGTACCGGAAAACTCAATTTTATTGCGACGCTGATCGTTCTCGTCGCCCTGGGCGTGCGCGGGATTCACATCCTGCGGAAAAGCACCGTCCAGATTCCGGAGAGATGGACCAACTACTTCACCATCCTGTATGTCTGTTTTTACGGCGTCGATTATTTCCTGCTCTCGAAGGATTTCGTTACCGCGACCGTCCACCTGGTCCTGTTCAATCTGGTCATAAAAATCTTTTCCGTCCACCGCGAGCGCGACTATCTTTACATCGCGTTACTCTCATTTGCGATGGTGCTTGCCTCCGCGGTGCTCGCCATCGACATGCTTTTCCTCGTCCTGTTCTGCATTTTCATGACGTTGTGCCTGGCGACAGCAACCAGCACGGAAATCCGGCGTTCATGGGCGGCCAGCCGGAACCGGGCGGTAGTGGCCAGCAAGCCGGGCGCGCCCCGCATTGAAGCGCATCTTTTCAGGGCAACTTTCGTGCTCGCATCTTCCATCCTGCTGATTGCGGCCGGCATTTTCTTTCTAATGCCAAGGCGAATCTCCGCCGGATACCTGAGCAACCTGGCGAGCCGCAACGAACTGGTCACGGGGTTCAGCGATGAAGTCCAACTCGGCGAGATTGGGAAGATACAGCAATCGGATGCGGTGATGATGCACGTGAAATTCGCCTCTGGAAGCGCCCCCGCGGACTTTCGGCTGCGCGGCGTCGCTCTTTCAATCTTCGATGGACATACATGGTCCACTCCGCGCGAGTTCACTACCTTGCATAGAGTAGGCGCGGGATTTGCCGTGCCGCCCATGACCATCAGCTCGCTCAGAAAGATCGGGAAAGGCAAACTGCCCGCCAGGTCCCTTTATGAAGTGAGCATGAATTTTCCTTCGCCGGTCATCTTTGCGGTCCCCGAAGCGGTGACCCTCTTCGGCAATTATCGCGTCCTGAATATAGACCCGGCGGGCTCGCTGTATGCTGGCGCTTTCATCAATTCCAACCGGAAATATCTGGTGGAGTCGCTGCTCCCTCCCGTGATGACCCCGGAGATCGAAGATAGTGACGCGCCTGACCCGGCCCAGGTCCTTATTAACAACCTTGTAAGCGCGCCCATCAATCTCCGCATCCGCCAGCTGGCCGAGCGGATTACGGCGGACAAAGCCACGCGCTTCGCCAAAGCCAAGGCGATCGAGAGCTATCTTCTTACCCACTATGGCTATACCCTGGAGTTGCCCAGCACCCGCCCGCAGGACCCGATCTACGATTTTCTTTTCAACCGCAAGAGAGGGCATTGCGAATACTTCGCCAGCTCCATGGCGATTATGTTGAGAAGTCTCAAAATTCCCGCCCGCGTGGTGAATGGCTTTCGTGGAGGCGAATATAACGATTTACTCGGCAGCTATGTGGTCCGCGGCAAGGATGCGCACTCCTGGGTGGAGGCATATCTCCCCGGCTATGGCTGGTATACCTTCGATCCCACTCCCGGCAGCGCCGCGCTCGACGAATCCGGCTGGTCCTCCCGCTTGTCGCTTTACGCCGACGCCATACGTGAATTCTGGCAGGATTGGATCGTTGACTATGACTTTACTCATCAGGCGGCATTAAGCTTGCGCATTGCCCACGAAGGCGAGACCGGCTTCCAGCGCACCCAGCAGTGGTGGATGAAGAAGTATGAAATCTGGGACCAGACCTTCAAGCGTCTCCGGCATAATATGCGCCATGCTCCACGCAAATGGGCGCTGTGGCTCATCTGCTCCGCATTGCTTTGCCTGATTTTGCTGCGCCTGCGGCCAATTCTGCGCTCCTTCCGCACCTTGCTCATCGCCAGCAACCCTGATAAATCGCCGCGTCCGGCCGCTACCATCTGGTACTCGCGCCTGCTGAAGCTCCTGGCGCGCCGGGGATACAGCAAAAAGCCGGGGCAGACGCCCCAGGAATTTGCGAAATCTATCCCCTCCGGGACGCTACGGGCCCCAGTGGCACGCTTTACCGAGCGCTATGAGCGGGCCCGCTTCGGAGACTCCTCCGAGGATGCCGCGAAATTGCCTGAGTTATACGCCGAAGTAGAAGAAACCAGGTCCTGACGTTCTGAGCATTTCCGGTATCTAAACGCCCGCTGCAGGGTGAGATTGTCCAATCGGGCGGCAAAGACCCCTTCCAATGCGGAGCTTCTGCATCCGGATGATAAAATAAAGAAATTGCATGTCCACTCTGAAGTCCACAGTTGCCGGTCCGCATACGACCACGAACCTCTCAATCTCGCCTAAAAAGGTCGGATTTGTGAGTCTCGGCTGCCCCAAAAACCTCGTCGACAGCGAGGTCATGATGGGTATTTTGAACAGCGCTGGAGCCGAGATCACCTCTCGCGCCGACGATGCCGATGTGATTGTCGTGAATACCTGCTCGTTCATTGACTCCGCCAAACAGGAGTCCGTGAATACCATTCTTGAAATGGCGCGGCACAAGCTGGAGGGGCGGGCGCAGAAGCTGGTTGTGGCCGGGTGCCTGGTGGAACGCTATCGGGACGAAATCCGCAGGAACATCCCCGAAGTGGATGCGGTGGTCGGCACCGGCGAGTTGGAGCAGATCCTGAGCGCCGCAGGCATCGAGCTCCCGCAAGTCCCGGTGGAGCAACCGGAGTCGCCGTTTAAAATCCTGGTCGCGCGCGCAAAAAGCGCGGTGCATACGCATTCGCGTCCGGAGGGAGATGCCCGCGAATCCCGGGGCCGCTACTCCCGCGACGCATGGGACGGCGCAATCGCCGATCTGCCCAACTATCTTTATAACGAGCACACCCCTCGGCTGCTGGCTACCGGTAAGACTTCGGCATATATCAAAATCGCGGAAGGATGCGACCATCCCTGCGGCTTCTGCATTATTCCTCAGCTTCGCGGTAAATTCCGCTCGCGGCACTTTGAATCCGTGATCGCGGAAGCGAGCCGCCTGGCCCAGCAAGGCGTGCGCGAGATCACGCTTATCGGGCAGGACACCACCTGTTATGGCGAGGACCTTGGATTGAAAGATGGCCTGGCGCTTCTGCTTGAGCGTCTCGCGCAGGTCGAGGAGATCAAATGGATAAGGTTCCTCTATGCTTATCCCAACAAAATTACGCCCCGGCTGCTGGAGACCATAGCCAGGCATGACAAAATCTGCTCCTATATCGATGTGCCTCTGCAACATGCCTCTCCCGCCGTATTGAAGCGCATGAAGCGTGGAGCGAATGCGGACATCTTCCTGAAATCG
>CAYTQA010000330.1:0-3552 GCA_964439495.1 uncultured Terriglobales bacterium
GATCCTGCGCGATCTGCGCAAGGGCGAATACGATGTGCTGATCGGCATCAATCTGCTGCGCGAAGGGCTGGACCTGCCGGAGGTCTCGCTGGTGGCGATCCTGGACGCGGACAAGGAAGGCTTTCTGCGCTCAAGCGGGTCGCTGATCCAGACGATCGGGCGCTGTGCCCGCAACGTGAACGGTCGGGCCATCCTCTATGCCGACAAAATGACGGACTCGATGCGCAAGGCCATCGACGAGACGGAGCGCCGCCGGGCGATCCAGCGGGCCTATAACGAAGAGCATGGAATCACTCCGCAGACCATCATCCGCTCCACCGATTATTCGCTGGCGGGAGTGGTCGAAGCCGATTACGCCGATCTGGTCAATTCGGCTGACGGCCTGCCGGAGATCAAGAACCAGGAAGAGCTGGATGCGTACGTCGCGAAGCTCGAAAGCGACATGCGCGAGGCGGCGAAGAGGTTCGAATTCGAGAAGGCCGCCAAGCTGCGCGACCTGATCAAAGAGCTGCGCACGAAAGAGATTCTGGTTACGTAAACTCCCGGCCCTACTCTTCCTGCAGGGTCTTCATATGTTCTTCGAGTGAACGGGTATATTCGCGTTCGGCCGCGAGCTCCGAGTGGAGCTTTTTGACCAGTCCTTCCAGGCGGGAAACCTCGACTCGCAGTTTTTGAACGTCTCCTCCCCCCGCGCTGGCGGCGCTCTTTGGGACCGCGGCTGGCGCGATGCGCGCGGGCGACGCAACCGCGGGCGCATGATTGGGGGCAACCTGGGACCGGGCTGGCGCAGATGCCGCCGCAGCCGCTACAGCAACTGCGGGAGCAGGCGTGACGGAAGTCTCCGGACGCCGGGCGCCTGCCTGCGTGGGAGCGCCGAAGATGCTGCTCAATGCAGCAGCGGCGCTGGCCGGAGCGGGCGCGGGCACCGCTACATCGGGCTGCAGAAGATGCTTGACGCGCGTGATCAGGTCCTGGGGCTGGAAGGGTTTCCGGATCAGTTCGTCGGCCTTCACGGTAAACGCCTTGTCGGCGACGGCGCGATTGACCACGCCGGACATCAGTATGACCGGCACTTTCCCCAGGCGCGGGTGCTGCTTGATGTGCTGGCAGACCTCGTAGCCGTCCTTATCGGGCATGATCACGTCGGTGATCACAACGTCAGGGGCCTTCTTCTCGATCTGCAGCAAGGCGCTGGCGGCGTCGGGGTAGGTGACGACATCGATGTTTTCACGGCGAAAAGCGATTTTAATCACCTCGCGCATGGTGGCGCTGTCGTCAATAAAAGCTACAGTGGGTGTGGTACTCACGAGAATTCGCCTCCTAAGGGACTGGCGCTTTCATCTACTTCGCGCAGAGCGTCCAGCAGAAGTTCGGTGGAAGAGCGCAATACGGTGCGGGTCGCGGCGCTCGCGCCCGGCACAAATTTATAAACTCCGGATTCGACCCGGTTGCAGCGCTTCACGATGTCCACCACGGCATCGTCTCCGATCAGGTCGCCGGATTCAGAATGAAAAATTTCACCCGAATCGAAAAAGATGATCCCATCCAGGTCGCTTGAGTTCACATGCAGCGCGCCGCTCTGGCGCGATTGCGCCAGCATCTGCACCACTCCAGGGAGGTCCAGATGAGTAAGGTTGCCGCTCAGGGCGGTATCGCTGGAGCCGAGCATCTGGGTGGGCTGGAAACCCTCTTCATTGCTGGTGAGAAAGGTGCGCACATGATTGGCGATGTGCTCAGGGCCGAGACGGCGGTCCACATAGTCGGCGCACCCGGCGCGGAAGGCGTCCATCAGCGCCTGGTCGCCTCCATCGCCCATGGCGATGACCGGAATGTGCGCCGTCTTATTGTCGGAGTTGAGGATTTTGGGGATCTCAAAGGCGCCCAGCTCGCGCAGGTTGGTGGCGCACACAATGGCCGTGGGCGTGTTCCACTCCAGCATGGTCAAAGCGTAAGCGGTCTGGGTGCTGTGCACGACTTCCAGGCCTTCCACCTTGAAGGCGTCAGAAAGACGCTTGGCGAAAAAGACGTTGCTGTCGATCAGCAGGATCTTGGAGGCGGCTGCGGTCATGGTGCTCATGCCGATGCCTCCGAAGCAGCCAGCTTTTCGAGGTCGATGACTTCCACGATCTCCTGCCCAACCGAGAGCAGGCCGCAAATATATGGCGGCAGCTTGCCTCCAACCGGCAACAATTCACCAGAGACGAGCTCGCATTCTCCGGTGACCGGAATCGCGGTCCATTCATTGATGGACGCGCTGTTACGGGACGTAATCAGATAGAATTTGCGCTCCGGAGCGTTGGGGCCGAACAGCACTGTGGCAACGTCGCACACCGGGACGATGTGTCCGCGGCGCAACAGGACCCCGCTTAAAAGAGGCGTGGTATGCGGAAAGGATTGCAGGCGGTCCGGACGGGCCAGTTCGGTGACCAGACTTGCAGACAGGGCGTAGCGCTTCTTTCCCAATGGAAAGAGCACGAAGGACGCATTGCCCGTCTGACCGGTCTGGGAGGATACGCTCACGCGGAAGCCACTCCTTTTGCAAGTTTGTTTCCGGGGCCTGCCGGCGGCGCCGCGCCGGCGCGAAGAAGCTCAGAGAACGCCACCGCGATTTCCGCCTTGCCCAGAAATGCCTGCGGATTGACCAGGGGGATAACGCGTTCATTGACGATCGTCAGCCCGCGATACCAGTTGCGCTCTTCGCCGGTGAATGCATGCGGCAGCTTTCGCACTGCGTTCAGCTCACACATGCGGTCGATGCTGTCCACCAGCACCGCGACCGGCGCGTTGCGCAACACCAGCAGCCGCGTGGCCCGGGAGGGAAACAGGTGGAAGTGCAGGTTGGAATCAACCACCAGATATTTTTTTTCGTTCCGTTCAAAGGAAAACTTCACCTTGTGCAACCCGTTATAAGAGTTCCCCAGCGCACACGGCGAGAGGCCGTCAATATTGCGGATCTCCTCCACCGCGCTGGCCGCGATGGCAAAAATGCTCTCCGCCACCGCGAACAGGACCACGGGTTCCGCACGCTTGATGGTGCGCTTGCGAAAATCGGAGCGCGTCAGCTTCATAGCGCGCCTACCT
This sequence comes from uncultured Terriglobales bacterium, assembly GCA_964439495.1. Taxonomy (GTDB): domain Bacteria; phylum Acidobacteriota; class Terriglobia; order Terriglobales; family Acidobacteriaceae; genus CAYTQA01. The sequence goes on from CAYTQA010000330.1 coordinate 3,082, forward strand.
TGGCCGCTCCATACACGTAGAGCACGCGCTTTTCGACCGCGCTGAACACCGAATCCAGCGGCACCACCTGATCGACAGCTCCGGCCTTAATGGCCTCCGCGTTCATGCCGAAGATCACCGAGGTGGCTTCATCCTGCGCGATAACATGACCGCCGGCAGCCTTGATGGCCTTGGCCCCGCGGGTGCCATCAGTGCCCATTCCGGTAAGCACGACGCCAATCGTCAACGGCCCCAGATATTCGGCGACGCTGGTCATGGTGATGTCCACGCATGGCCGGTATCCATCGACCCTTGGGCCATCATCCAGCGTGATTCTTCCTGTGGGCGTGAGCCGCATGTGGTGCGTGCCCGGGCAGACGTAAATCGACCCTGGCACAATGATCTCGCCTCCCTTGGCCTCTTTGACGCGCATGGGGCAGATCTCGGCCAACTGGTTGCTGAATTGGCCGGTGAAATTTCCCGGCATGTGCT
>CAYTQA010000331.1:0-3545 GCA_964439495.1 uncultured Terriglobales bacterium
CCGGCCATCGGTAAAGGCGACCGCCGCCGGGCCATCCCATGGCTCCATCAGCGATGCATGGTACTCGTAGAAGGCGCGCCTCTCGGCGGGCATGTGCGGATTGCCGGCCCAGGCCTCGGGGATCAGCATGGCAATGGCATGCGGCAGGCTGCGTCCGGCCTGCACCAGCAATTCGAGCACGTTGTCCAGCGTGGCGGAATCGCTTCCTCCCGGAGTAATGATGGGAAGCAGCTTCTTGATGTCATCTCCAAAGAGCGGCGATGCCAGCAGGGAATGACGGGCATTCATCCAGTTCAGATTGCCCTTTACGGTGTTGATCTCCCCGTTATGCGCAATGAAGCGATAGGGGTGGGCCAGCGGCCAACTGGGAAACGTATTAGTGGAAAAGCGCTGGTGCACAAGGCACAATGCGCTGGAAAGCTCGGCATCATTCAGTTCGGTGTAAAACTTCGCGATCTGCTGCGCCTGAAGCAGCCCTTTGTAGACAATCGTCCGGGCCGACCAGGAAGGGATGTAAAAGCTGCCCTTGCCTTCCAGCTCCGATGCCACAACCTCGGATTCCACGCGCTTCCGCACCACATACAGCTTGCGCTCCAGCGCATCCTCCTGCATGGAGGACTCGGAGCGAACAAAAATCTGCCGAATGCACGGCTGCGAAGCGCGCGCCAGCTGCCCAATCGCGGTGTTGTCAGTGGGGAGATCGCGCCAGCCGATCAGCGCCAGCCCCTCTTCGCGCACCACGCCTTCGATGAGGGCCTCGTATTGCCTCCTGGCGTCCTCCTCCATGGGAAGAAAAATCATCCCCACTCCATACTCACCGGGAGCAGGCAATTCCATGCCCAGGCGGCCGCATTCCCGCGCGAAGAACTGGTGGGGGATTTGAATGAGAATGCCAGCCCCGTCTCCGGTCTCCGGATCGCAACCGCATGCCCCACGATGGGCAAGGTTGGTAAGCACTTCCAGGCCTTTCACCACAATGCTGTGGCTCTTCTGCCCTTTAATGCTCGCGACAAAACCAATGCCGCAGGCATCGTGCTCGTGCTGTGGATCGTAGAGTCCCTGTGCCGGAGGAAGTCCGTTTATCTCGTTATTGTGCATCGTTCATCCAAGTATGCTTTCTCATCCCCACGCGCCCGGTGAGCACCCGCTCATAAGCAATTCAAATGGGGAAATTCCCTCACTCTAATCATTGCGAATAATGCGGCGGAAGTACAATCAGCTATTTCGATAGGATGTAACTGATTTTTTTATGAATCAATCCGCCCGCAAACTGCGGGGAATATGGGCAAAATCCGGCCTTTTCGCATGTCCGGTCTTTCGCATTTTCGCCCCATTTTTCGCGATTTTCCTGGCTCCTGCCCCCGGTCCGCGCAAGTCTGTGCTCATGGTCGGGTAAAATAAGCAACACCATAGAAAAATGCGCATCGTCATCAAAATAGGGACCAGCCTCATTGCCCCCCAGGGCCGCATCGACACCAATCGCCTGCGCGCGCTGGTGGACCAGTTCGACCTGGCCGGCAATGAGTACCTGATCGTAAGCTCGGGCGCAATCGCCTCCGGCATGTCGCGCTTCGGGCTGGCGGAGCGGCCTGCCAGCGTTCCACTCATGCAGGCCTGTGCCGCCGTGGGACAGAGCCTGCTGATGCACACCTACGAACAGTTGTTCTTCGGCAAGAAGATTGTGGCGCAGTTGCTGCTCTCCAGCGACGATTTCACCTCCCCGGTCCGCTATCGCAACCTGCAGAACGCGTTGAAGCGGCTGCTCAAAATGGGCGTGGTGCCGATCGTGAATGAAAATGACAGCGTCTCCGTCCGCGAACTGGTCGGCGCTTTCGGCGACAACGACGAGCTCAGCGCCCTGCTGGCGCGGGCCGTCCAGGCGGATTGGCTGCTGATGCTTACCAACGTGGATGGCTTTTACATTTCCGCAGCCAGAAAGCGTCCGCGCATCCTGCGCACCATCCGCAGGCTTACTCCCGAGATGGAGGCCCTGTGCAATGGGCAGAGTAAGCTGGGCACGGGCGGCATGCGCTCGAAGCTCCGCGCCGCCAAACTGGCCAGCGAAGGCGGAGTCCACGTCGCCATCGTCAACGGCAGGCATCCTGAGGCCATCTCGCAGGCCGTGGTGCGCAAGATCGGCACCTATTTCCCTCCGCAGCGGAGTAAAAGGTGATGGCCTCCAACACTCTGAACGCGCTCAGCACCCATGACAAGCTGCTCCGCGCCCGGCAAGCCGCCTCGCTTACCGCGCAGCTTTCGACGGAGCAGAAGGACCTGCTGCTTTGCCGCATCGCCGATGCCCTCGAAGCGGAGCAGGCTCGCATCCTGCAGGCAAACCAGGCCGATCTCGATCGCTCGGGTCTGGCCGGCGCCATGCGAGACCGCCTCTTGCTTACCCCGGAAAGAATCCTTGGCATGGCCGCTTCGCTGAGGGAGATCGCGAGACTTCCCGATCCGGTGGGAGAGCTGGAGAAGGAGACCGTCCGACCGAATGGATTGCGCATCCGCAAAGTGCGTGTCCCGCTGGGAGTGATCGGGATTATTTATGAATCCCGACCCAACGTCACTGTGGATACCGCCGCCCTCGCCTTGAAGACGGGCAATGCCATTGTGTTGCGAGGCGGCAAGGAAGCGGCCCACAGCAACCAGTGCCTGGTGGAGATTTTGGGCCATGTGCCGGGGATGCCTCAGGGCGCGATTGAACTGCTCGACTCCAACACGCGCGATTCGGTGCGCGAGCTGGTCCGGGCGCGCGGGCTGGTGGATGTGCTCATTCCGCGTGGCGGCCCGGAGCTGATTCGCTTTGTCACGGAAAATGCCTCCATTCCCGTAATCGAGACCGGCGCGGGAAATTGCCACATCTTTGTGGATGAATCCGCCGACCTGGAGATGGCCGACCGGATCGTCCTCAATGCCAAAACGCAGCGGCCGTCGGTTTGCAATGCCGCCGAAAAATTGCTGGTCCATCGCAGCATCGCCGCCGCGTATCTGCCCCGGATCGTGAAGCGATTACTGGATGCCGGCGTGGAAGTTCGCGGAGACGAGCAGGCCTGCCGCCTGACGTCCGGCTTGCATGTACGCCCCGCGGTGGCGCAGGACTGGGCCGAAGAATATCTTCGCCTGTGCATCGCCATTCGCGTGGTCCAGGATGTGGAGGAGGCCATCGCTCACATCAACCGCTATTCCACCCGGCACTCCGAGGCCATTGTGACGCGGGAGGAGGCCAACGCGAAGCGCTTCATGCGCCACATCGATTCCGCAGCGGTTTATTGGAATGCCTCCACCCGCTTTACCGATGGCGGAGAGTTTGGCTTTGGGGCCGAGATGGGGGTCAGCACGCAAAAATTGCATTGCCGCGGCCCCTTCGCCCTGGAAGAACTTACTTCCACAAAATACGAAATCTTCGGCAACGGTCAGGTACGGAAATAACCAATCCTGCTGCCTGGACCAGAGTCCTTAACCCTGCGCCTTCGACAAGATATTGGCTTCAAGCAATAGATCGACGACCTTCTCCGCCGCCTCCTCATCGCTTTCCGGCAACATAT
>CAYTQA010000332.1:0-3541 GCA_964439495.1 uncultured Terriglobales bacterium
TATGAAGAGATCACCTTTGAGGGCTATGGCCCCGGCGGGGTCGCGGTGATTGTGGAGGTCACCACCGACAATCGCAATCGTACCGTGAGTGAAATCCGCCACGCCTTCGGCAAGAACGGCGGGAATTTGGGCGAATCCGGCTCCGTTTCCTGGATGTTTCATAAGAAGGGCTACATTGTGGTCCCCAAGTCGGCGGCCAAGGAAGACGATCTCATGGGGATTGTGTTGGAAGCCGGCGGGGACGACCTGCGCGACGATGGAGACAACTGGGAGGTGATGACCGAGCCCGCCGCATACGAGGGAGTGGTCGAGGCCATCAGGAAGGCCGGGATTGAAACCAGCATGGCTGAGGTTTCGATGATCCCCCAGACCTATATAAAGTTGGAGGGTAGCGCCGCCAACCAGATGATCCGCCTGCTGGAAGCGCTCGAAGATCATGACGATGTGCAGCACGTTTATTCCAACTTCGATGTGGACCAGAAGCAGTTGGAAGAGGTTGCTGGATAAGATTTTTATTCTTGTAAAGCCGTCCCGCGGGACGGCTTTTTTATGAAGTAAAGTATTTGTTCTCGCCGTTGCCGTTCGTTTCCTGTACATTCTTGTTCTGCTTTCCAAGGAGAAATCGGATGTATAAATTTGCAGTTGTCATACTGCTCCTGGGAATCTCCGCATCGGCGCAGGACATGGGAACGGGCAGCAAAGAGATTGAGTTCTTTGCCCAGGGCGGACATAGCGTAAGCGGCGGCCGGGGCAATACCGGCGTCTTCGATGCCGGGCTGCGCCTGGGTTACGGATTATTTTCACTGGGAAGCCGTTCTCTTCGCGGAACTTTCGAATATGCGGTGGAGTTTATTCCCGTCTATTCCATCGTGCAGCCGGGAAGCAATGCCTATGGAGCGAGCTTTACTCCCTTCGATTTGAAATATAACTTCACCGCTCCACGCCGGGCCATTCCTTTCATCGAACTTGGCGGAGGAGTTCTATTCACCAATCACGATGTTCCACCGCAGACCAGTTGGGTGAACTTCACTCCCCAGGCCGCGATCGGCTTCCATCTTCCATTGCGCGACAGCAGTCATCATCTGACGCTGGCGCTCAAATATGTTCACATCTCCAATGCAGGACTTTCAGTGCCAAATCCGGGCGTGAATACCATCCAGTTCCGGATCGGCATTGGCGAATTTCATAAATAAGGGCTTGATTCATTACAGAGACACCCGTTCGACTGCGCTCAGGGCAGGCTACGCCACAGAGAAGAAATGGGAAGCTGAGGCGCTTAATAAAGCAAGAATTATGCGTTGTGCCTGTAGTTGTGTGTACAGCCCTGTCATCCAGAGCGCCGCGCGAGGCGAGCGTGCGAGCCAAGCGCAAGCGAAGGACCCCGGGGATGATTCGTCCGTCATTGCAGCTTCAGGCTTTCCGACCGGTTCTCTTGCATGTTCGGGTTGCGGCTTTCAAATGCAAATCGGGATTATGGTGAATCAATGCGCTTTTTGAAACGGGAAACTCGCAACTTGAAACTGCACACTTAGTGTTTTGCCGTGGGTGCCGTGCTGCGGGTCACGTCCTGGGCCAGATCCAGCCGGAACTTGCCCGGCGTGCGGGTCTCCAGCACGCGTACGCGGCGGGCGGGCAGGGTAATGGCCGCGATGCGAAGGAACTTGCCGTCATGAACGTGGATATCGAAGCGGAACCAGTCACTGCGGAAAAGTCGTCCCGCCGCATAGAAGGTGACAGAGGTCGCGATTGTGCCCTCAAAGTCAGGGCCGATAAATTCCAGCAGGCGCTCCGTCGCCATGTGGCTCCAGGTCGCTCCACCAACCAGAGGTTCATCGAGCAGCATCCGGTCGAAGGGAACGGCATGAGAGATTTTTCGCATTTGCACGAGTTGGATCAACACCGAAGCCTTGGCTAGATTGGTGATAATGAGCTTGGCTTCCTTGACCGAGACTTGCTCCAGCTTTACGTGCAGTTCGGGGGCCCATTCGCGCTCAAACTGCTCGTGCGCGAGCTCCAGTCCTTTATCGGTCGCCTCCACATTCCGCAATGTCGCGCGCGCCAGCACCAGGCTGAGGATGGTGGTCACGATGGTCGCAGCCACCGGAATGTAATTCAGGATGGTGGAAATAGAGATGGCGGGGAATGGGATAGCGTGCGGGTTGATCCACTCAATGTACATGGAACCTCGAACCTCGGCTGTCGGAGAACCAGTGGTGGAGCGCAGCTACGCCGAACCTGGGCGTCCACATCCCGGCTTCCGCACAGCTTATAAGAGCTCTTCTGTCCCTTGCAGATACGGATTGTGCAGCGCCTTTGGTAATCTACCCGGCCCCGGTTACGTTCGTTATCGAAAGGGCAGCGGGGGAGCTGAAAGCTTTTCAGGAGGAAATTCGCCCCCAAACCTGGGTTTGAAGAACTGCCTGAGCTTGCCCATTTGGTTTAAGAGCAACTATCCTCAATACCATGTCCACGCTTGTTGAATGCGTCCCAAACTTCTCTGAAGGCCGCGATCCGAAGAAGGTCGATGCCATCGTTGCGGCCATGAAGATGGATGGGGTCTACCTGCTCGACCGCGAGATGGATTCCGACCATAACCGCTGCGTGATTACGCTGGTTGGGGAACGCGAAGCCATTGCGGAAGCGGCCATTCGCGGCGTCGGCAAGGCCTCTGAGGTGATTGACCTTACCCAGCATCAGGGGGCGCATCCCCGTCTGGGCGCGGCTGATGTGGTTCCGTTTATCCCGATTGAGGGCGTTACGCTCGAGGATTGCGTGGCTATTGCGCGTCACGTGGGCGAAGAGATATGGAAGCGCTATCGCGTCCCGGTCTATCTCTATGAGGCGGCGGCCACCCGGCCAGAACGCCAGAACCTGGAAAACATCCGGCGGGGACAATTTGAGGGCATCGGCGCCGAGATTGCCACTAATCCTGCCCGCAAACCCGATTATGGCGAAGCTGCCCTGCATCCGACCGCCGGGGCCGTAGTGGTGGGAGCGCGCAAGGCGCTGATCGCCTACAACGTGTTCCTCAACACCGCCGATGTCGAGATCGCGAAAAAGATCGGGAAAGCGGTGCGTTTTTCCTCCGGCGGCTTGCGCTACGTGAAGGGGATGGGAGTCGAGTGCCGGGGCATGGCCCAGGTCTCGATGAACCTTACGGATTTCGAGCAAACCCCCATCGCGCGCGTCTTCGAGTTTGTAAAGCGCGAGGCCGCCCGCCACGGCGTGATGCCCGTCTCAAGCGAAATTGTGGGGCTTATCCCCAAGAAAGCGCTGGAGGAGGCTGCGGAGTGGTTCCTGCAGATAGAGAATTTCGACTCTTCGCTGATCCTGGAGAACCGGCTGGCTGCGGTGATGACCGGCAAGGCAGCCGCAGGGGGCTTTCGGGCGGGCATCGAGCCATTTATTGAACAACTGGCGCAACCTACAGCAGCCCCTGGAGGGGGCAGCGCCGCAGCAGCAGCGGGGGCCATGGCCGCAGCCCTGGGGGAGATGGTTGCCGGTATGTCGCGGAGCAAGAAGGCCTATCAGCAATATGAAC
>CAYTQA010000333.1:0-3522 GCA_964439495.1 uncultured Terriglobales bacterium
GGGGTCACCAGTTTCTACCGATCCCTCGACTACGCTCGGGATTTCGGCAGCAGGCTCCCGCTCTTCCGCGCTCTACATCTCAGGCCCTGATGGGGCGCTCGCTTGCTTATTCCCTTGCTGTCTGCGCCTGGCTTTCCGCATCGGCGAGAGTGAATTGGACCAGGGTGGTCGCATTATCGCCGTAATATTCAATGACCGCGATGGTGGAGGTCCCGTTGTTCCAGTAAAGGTTCGTGCTTTCGAAACGCCTGCCGATGCCGCCCCCAATCGCCGCTTTCTCAATCCTGGCTGGCGGCCCGAATTTTTCCGTGAGGGAATTTTTGAGCGACTCATAGCCATTGTGGTGCGCGACAATCGTAATGTCATGCAGCCTGCCATTGGAAAACCGGACCGTCTTCCAGCGGTAGGTCACGCCGGCATAGGTTGCGGCGTCATTCGCATTGAAGCTGGTGCACTCGACGGTCCCGTCGGAGTTGGGGGTCCCAAAGCCATCTTCCAGAGTACAATCCTTCGGCGCGGCGGAGGCTGATAGTCCGGACGCGCTGTTGTTGCGCTGATATTGCGCGATGCTCTCGCCCAGCACATCGTTTTTCATGCGATAGAGTTCGACAGGAAATTGGGGAGTGTTCACGGTCCGCTGTGCGTCGAGCGTAGATTTATTGCTGGCGATGATCGTGCCTGTGCCTGCGGACATGTCTTGCGCGGGCATCGAGGCCGCCAGCGCGAGGAGAGCGGCTGAAATAATCAGGATTCGAGACATTGGGGGATTCTCCATTTATGCGAACTTACATCCTGCAAAATGGAGTATAGGACGAAGGATTGTCCTGGAAAAAGTAACTTAGGTGCTTTGAACCAAAGCTCCCACTCCTCATGTTTTTCTTCTCCCCGCTGCCGAATCGCGCCATATCGAGGCTGGCACGGTGGGGGGATTTTCAGTCAGGCGTAAAGAGCGCACCATTTTAGGCTTGAGCCGCGGCTGAAGCCGAATCTTTTTAAAAGCCCTTAACGCCTGTCTGAAGCCATGCTCTTCCCCGCTGCGTGGTGAGATTGTTGCTGCGTGGCCGAGATTGTTGCTGCGTGGTGAAATTCTTAAGACCGCTGCATGGTCGGATTTGTAATGGCTGGGTCGCCGCCGCAGAAAAAACCGCAACTATGGTCCTGCTTTTCACCTCAGGTTGCCCGCTTTTTATAGATATTAGGCGAGCTATGCCAAAGCCAAAACGAAAGGCCTGAAAATTCCGCAAGTCCGGCGCTCAGCGGCGTTCATCCTATAACTGGCGAAACTTTCAAGCGCCAGGGAGTTTTCATGCAAGTTGCAGGAGTAGCTAGCGCGTTTCCCGCAAATTACTACAGCCAGGAGACCATCGCCGAGGCGCTCAAGCGCCACTGGTCCGGCAAGATCGACAATCCGCAGGTGCTTGACCGGTTGCATGGACGCACCGGGGTGGAAGGCCGTCATCTTTCACTGCCCATCGAAGCCTATGACGAGATGAACACCTGGGGCAAGGCCAACCAGGCATGGATTGAGACCGCCCAGAAATTGGGTAAGCAGGCGCTTTGCCGCGCGCTGGACCGCGCCGGAATCACGCGAGATGAGATTGGCGCGATCTTTTTTGTGTCGGTCACGGGCATCGCCAGCCCCTCGATTGAGGGCCGCCTCATCAACCGCATGGGCCTCTCGCCCAACATCAAACGCGTTCCCATCTTCGGGTTGGGGTGCGTGGCCGGGGCCGCTGGGCTGGCGCGCGCCGCGGATTACGTGCTCGCCTATCCCCGGCAGGTGGCTGCCCTGCTTTCCGTGGAACTTTGCTCGCTGACGTGGCAGCGCAACGACGTTTCCGTGGCCAATCTGATCTCCGCCGGACTCTTTGGAGACGGCGCCGCCGCGGTCCTGGTCGCAGGCTCGGAGCGCACAACTGACGGCCCTCAAATCCTGGCTACGCGCTCGGTCTTTTATCCCAATACGGAAGAGGTCATGGGCTGGGACATTTCGGAAAAGGGCTTCCAGATTGTCTTGTCAGCCGATGTTCCGCAGATGGTTATTCGCCATTTGGCGAAGGATGTGGACAACTTTCTTCATGATCATGATTTAAAACGAGAAGACATCGGATGCTGGATCATGCATACCGGCGGTCCCAAGGTGCTTGAGGCCATGCAATCGGCGCTGGAGCTTCCGGAAGGAGCGCTGGAGGCCTCATGGCAGTCGCTGCGAAAGGTGGGGAACCTCTCTTCCACCTCCGTTCTGCTGGTGCTGGAAGAGGTGATGAATAATCGCCGGCCCGCGCCCGGGAGCTTCAGCCTGCTTGCGGCCATGGGGCCGGGCTTCTGCTCTGAGCTTGTGCTTTTACGCTGGTAAGGAAGACTCAAATGTTGCGCGAGACCGATGTTTTTATTGTAGGAGGCGGACCGGCGGGACTTGCAGCCGCCATCGCCGCCCGCCAATCCGGATTCGCCGTGACCGTGGCCGATATCGCCCGGCCTCCTATTGACAAAGCCTGCGGCGAAGGCATTATGCCCAACGGATTGGCCGCTCTCTCGCGCCTTGGCGTCGTCATCCGTGCGCAACAGGGATCGCCGTTTGCCGGCCTTCGCTTCCTCGATCCTGAGCTTTCCGTCGAAGGCAGGTTCGCTCAACATTCCGGTTTTGGCATTCGGCGCACTCTCCTTCATCAGCGATTGATTGATCGCGCAGCCGAGCTCGGCGTTGCGATGCACTGGGGAGCGCGCGTTAACGCCCTGGCTTCGGATGGAGTATACGTGGATGGAAATCACGTGCGCAGCCGCTGGATCATTGGCGCGGACGGACAAAACTCGCATGTCCGCAAATGGATTGGACTCGACGCTCCCGGCCCGGTGCAGCGCCGGTATGGCTTTCGCTGCCATGTGCAATGCGGGCCAGTGCCGGAATTCGTGGAGGTGTACTGGAACCGGGGCTGCCAGTTATTCGTCACTCCGGTAAATGAAGAAGAGGTATGCGTCGCGCTGATCACCGGGGATTCGCGAATCCGATTGAAGGACGTGCCTGCTCTATTTCCGCGCTTTGCGCGTTGGCTGGAGCTCTCTGCGTCCACCCGGGAGCAGGGCGCGATCTCGCTGTCGCGGCGCTTCGGCGCGGTGTATCGCGGGAACCGGGCGCTGATTGGAGACGCCTCCGGCTCGATGGACGCAATCACCGGCGAAGGGCTCTCCATGGCCTTCCGGCAGGCCCTTGCTCTGGGCGAGGCATTGAAGAAAGACGATCTGCGAATCTATCAGCGGGCGCACCGCAGTATATGGCGCCTGCCCAACATCATGGCTAAATCCCTGCTGGCCATGGACGGAAATCCCTGGTTTCGCCAGCGCGTGCTGCGCGCCTTTTCAACCCGGCCCAGCTTGTTCTCGCGCCTGCTGGCGGTCCATACTGGCGCAATCTCGCCGATTGATTTTGGAGTGGCTGGAGCGTTTTCTTTAGGATGGAACCTGCTGACCGCATAAAAGATGATCCATAAAAAATCTCACTTCTTTGTAATTGTTCTTGCCCTT
>CAYTQA010000334.1:0-3519 GCA_964439495.1 uncultured Terriglobales bacterium
GATTTCAAAAATTGCCTTGGGTTGCAGGCTGCGCGAAAGGAGGTACGAGAGGGTGTTGGCCACCATCACGGGAAGAATGATGCTGTAGTTTCCGCTCACCTCCAGCACCATGAAAACCGAGGTCATGGGAGCGCGCAGGAACCCCGCAAAGAGCACGCCCATGCCGACCAGAGCATAGGTCGCGATAGAGCCGGTCAGGTGGGGAAAGAATGCCCGCTCGAATCCTCCCACCGCTCCTCCCAGCATGGCCCCGACAAAAAGCGTGGGAGCAAACATGCCGCCCGGCGTGCCGCTCACGAATGAGAGGGTGGTGGCGAGGATCTTCAGTCCGGCAAAGATCCCCAGCATCTTCCAGGTGAACTGATCGTGCATTGCCTGGTCAATGTAATCGTATCCGGCCCCCATGACCTGCGGGGCGCCCATATAGCCGATGAATCCGATCAGCAGGCCGGCGAGGGCAGGCTGGAGGAATTGGGTCCATCGCGGGAGCCCCTTTAACGGTGGACGAAGAATACGGATGAGGTTGGCGAAGACCACAGAGGCCACGCCGCCCACTACTCCAAGCATGGCATAAGCCAGAAGCTCCTCCATGCTAATAAACTGCACGGACGGAATGCGGAAGAGAGGCTCCGAGCCGAGAAACCAGCGCGCCACTACAACGCTGGAGACGGCGGACAAGACCACTGCGCCGAAAATACCCGCGCTCCATCCGCCGACGACCTCTTCGATCACGAACAACACCGCGGAAATTGGGGCATTGAAGGCAGCCGCGAGTCCCGCGGCCGCTCCCACGGGCGCAATCAATCGCAGCTTCTCGCGGGAAAGCCGCAGCCGCCGGCCTAAAGCCGAGGCCAGCGCCGCGCCGATCTGCAGCGACGGGTCTTCCGGTCCCAGGGAGTGCCCCGCGCCAATGGCCAGGGCCGAGGTAATGAATTTGCCGATGGCGGTCCGAAAGGGAATATATCCGTCGTAAATGTAGAGCGCAGATTTGGTTTGGTTGACTCCGCTGCCGCGTACCTTGGGGAAGAACCAAATCACCAGGAGCGCTACCGCCAGGCCGGCCAGGCTGGGCGCAAGCAGCATACGCTTATGCGTCGGCACCAGATTGGAGCCCAGCAGCAGAAGCCGGGACCATTCAATGGCGATGCGAAAGCATACAACGGCAAGTCCGGAGAAGATCCCGATAAAAATCGCCAGCATCAGGAAGAAGCGCTCTTCGGTGAACCAGCTTCGAGGCGAGAATCTCTGGCGATATCGCGCTGAGCGGGATTCGGGAGATGCTGCGGTGTTGTCGATGAGTGGTACCTCGGTAGAACTCATTATTCCGCTTCCTCCTGATTGCCGATCAGGAGCAGGGCTGTATCCTGCGGGGTGGTCGGGGAGCATAAATGTTGCAATTGCCCCTCGATCTCGAAGATCAGGTCCATCGCTCGATCCATCAGTCCGGGGTCGCGTTCCATGGCGCGCTGATTTAACGAGCTGTTGAGCTGCGACCAGCGCGAATATTCAACCTGAAGCGGAGTGATCGGGTTGGGAGCGGTCAGATCTACTTTCGCGTTCTGGGCGCACTGTTTGAGCCGATTGCCAACCCAGGCAAAGTCTGAGAGCGCGCGCTGATGCTGCTCACGCAAGGAAAGATTGGGCTCGTATGGATTCCATTTCAAAACCAGGTTTGTGATCTCCAGCAGGCTGTTTAATTGAGGGTCCGATTGGCCCGCAACCGCCTCCCGCAGATAGCGATTGGCCAGCCGGTATCGCCCGAGTTGGTAGGAGGCCACTCCCGCGCCGGCCAGGGCTGCATGATTGCTTTTATCACTACGCACTACCCGCTGATATTCCGCCAGGGCGCCTTCGTAGTCCGGGATGCTCATCAGCAGCGATCCTACCTGCTCGTTCAAGCCCGGAGTATTCGGAAGCGCTGCGGAAAGGGCGATCAATTCGGAGCGCGCCTGCGTCTTCTGGCCTTGTTGCAGCAGAAAATGGATCAATTCCAGTCTTGCCTGGCGGCGTTGAGCTTCCGGGTCCTGCTCCCATAGGCCATAAATGGCGGCATGATAAAAGCGTGAGGCGTCGTAAATATGGTGCTGGAGGGCCTCCACGCGGGCCAGTTCAAGATTTATGAATCCGTCCCCCGGCTCGGTCTCCCAAAGGCTAAGCAGATGGGAGAGGGCTTCATTCAAATGACCGGCAGCAAGCAGCGCCTGCGCCAACCGCAAACGGTATTGCGCGTTATCGCGATCGTAAAGCAGGGCGGTGCGCAGGTCGGCAACAGCTTCTTCCTGATTGCCTTCTTTCAGCGCCTCCTCGCTCCGTTCGCGCCACTCATGCGCAAGCTTCAGCTTTTTGGCCTCAAAGGAGCGGCTCCAGAAGTAGGTAATGGCGGCCAGGGCGCAGCCGATCATTAACAATCCGAGGAAGATGATGGGACGGCTGCGCAGCCACGGCTCCATTCTGGAATGAGCAGGGGGAGCTGCGACGAGCTCAGGTTCCAAGGGACGAAGATCGGAGCTGGAATCCATCAAAGTAATCAAAGAACTTCGATCAACGGTTTTCGCATCGGCAATACCTCTCCAATATGGGCCGATAGCACCCCGGCAAGTTCCAGGGCTGTGATGAGAGGCGTCGCCGTTTGCTGGGGCACGGAAAGCAGCAGGCCGCCGGCGGTTTGAGGATCATAGAGCAGGGTCTTGATATCCTCCTCCAGGCCCGCGGCATATTGCACCACGCATTCCGCGAACGAGCGGTTTGATTTGAGGCCGCCGGGAATAAAGCCTGCGCGAACACATTCCAGCGCGCCCGGAATCGCGGGCACAAGATTTGCCTGAATTCGCATGGCGGTGTTGCTGCCCAGGGCCATCTCCCGGAGGTGCCCGATCAGGCCGAAGCCAGTTACGTCAGTGGCGGCATGAATCGGGAAATCTCCCTGATGAATGACCTCCACCGCCCGCTTGTGGAGCATTGTCATGGAAGCGGTGGCGGCATCGATCCAGCCTGGCTGCGCTCGATTGGATTTAATTGCCGTGGAGATCACCCCGGTGCCGAGCGCTTTGGTAAGAAGCAGCATGTCTCCCGGTTTTGCTCCTGTATTGGACCAGAACTTTCGCGGATGAACGCTCCCGGTGACGCTATATCCAAACTTGATCTCCGGGTCGCGGACGCTGTGTCCGCCGATGACCGTACATTCCGCCTCCACCATCTTGGAAAGACCGCCGGAGAGGATGCGTTCCAACACGTCAACCTCGCCCTGTTCGGGAAAACAGACCATGGCCAGGGAGGTCATGGGGCGTCCTCCCATGGCATAGACATCGCTTAAAGAATTGACCGCCGCAATCTGGCCGAAGGTATACGGATCGTCGACCACGGGGGTGAAAAAATCCACGGTCTGCACCAGCGCGGTCTCCTCTGAAATTTTGTACACGCCGGCATCGTCGGCGGTCTCAAAGCCGACCAGCACTCGCGAATCGTGTTGCCGGGCTAATTTCCCAAGCACCGTGTCCAGCACCGCCGGACTCAGCTTGC
>CAYTQA010000335.1:0-3518 GCA_964439495.1 uncultured Terriglobales bacterium
ATGAAGCTCACCATGGCCATCGAAGCCACGCCCGATCCCACATTCATACCCCGCCTCATTCCTCTGCTGGCCTACCACCCCCTGGCGGAGATTATTCGCGAGCCCTTCGTGGCTGAGGTGATTCCGCCACTGTTGGAGCGTCACCAGAAGTCAATTGAGGTGCTGCGCCAGCGGACGGAGTGCAAGGATGGGACGATCTACTTCGACATTATGGATTACGATCTTGAAGGCTATAACAAGTTCATCCCATATTATCTGCATCCGGAGTCTACCTACAGCGTTGGCCTGAGCAAGAGCTCATTCCGCACCAAGGTTTCGGTCGGGTCAAACCCATGGACGACCATGGACCCGCGGGACATGGCCAATCTGGCGGTCATCTGTGAGCGTTATGGAGGCGGGGGACACGCACGGGTGGGCGCGATTTCCTTCGAGCCCTCCCAGACCGAGCAGGCCCGCCAGGCCGCGGCCGAAATCGTGAAAGAGCTGCGGGAGAGCTTTGCGCGCGTGAAGCAGGGCAGGCAGTCCTGATGGCTGAAACAGAGGATTAAGGGAGCAGCCCTGGCGACTTGCCGAAGGCCAGTTTTCCCGGTTGAATCAGAGTAGATGGCCCGATACCCTTATTTCATCGTTTCAGATTCGTCTGGCGGCAGCTTAATTCCCAGGCATCCGATTGCATTGGGAAGGGAAGTAGAGACAAAGATTTTTAGTGTTTAAAAGTAAGCTCCTGGTTTGTGCGGTATTCAGTCTGGTATGCTCCGGAAGCATCCTTTCCGGCCAGACGCCGACAACGGCAACCGATACTCAACCCCCATTCAAGAAAACCGCGCGGGCCCAGCGACGCGCCCGTGTGCCGCACGCTGTTAAACCAGCTACCCGGCAATTTGTGCTGGACGTAGTGAAGTCGGCCCTGGGCCTCTCCGCGGACAATTCCGAAGACCGTCTGCGGGTCCTGTATTCGGCGGTCCAGATACTTCGTGTTGTGGACCCTGTACTGGCGAAAAAGTATGCGCATGAGGGGATACAGATTGAGTCCCAGCTCATTGCGCAGGGAGAGCTCCCGCCGGTTTCCATGCTCTCCTCCGGGGCCGTCGCATGCGCGGATGTGGCCACATTTGTCGAGGACCTGTCGCCCGATGCGATTCAAAAGGCGGAACAATCCATGATCGGGGCAGTCTCCGTGTGTCCGAAGGGAACACTGGAGGCCGCCCGCATGAAGCTCGATGCCGCTCTGGAGGACCATATCCTAGCTCCGCGCGCTGAGATGGCGGTGATGCAGGCTGCGGGAAAGAAGAGCGCATGGTCCGAGTCGGAGTTCGACAAATTCTTCTCCTCGCTTCCGAAGGGGGCGACGAGCGCCTCCGCCGATGTGCCCGACTACGGCACGCTCTATGCGACCATGGCGCCCGAGGTCGATAAGGATGTCGCGCAAAAGGCAGGTTTAAATTTGCTGGTCTGGCTCAATGGACTGAATCCCGGTCCGGAGAAGAACCTTGCTGTAAACGCCACCACCTCCGCCATGCAGAGCGTATTCGGAGAGAAAAAGTATAAAGACATCCTGGCCAGCGACGTAATCGCGCAGCAGGTTGCGAAGACTGCTGGGGGCGCCGGACAGGTGCAACTGCCTGAGGAAGAGAACGTCTCGATCGTGAATGCGATGAGGCACACGGGCGAGGACCAGAGCTCGGAGCTGGCCTCCCTGGCTCCATCGTTGCGCGCCCGTGAGGCTGCGGCCCACGGTTACGCCTCCGCCCACGCCGGCGACCGTAGTGCGGCCGACCGGTACCTGGACATGGCTTACAGCGCCTTGAATGAGGTTTGGGCGAGCCGGACGCCGGCCAAGGATGCAGCCGCAGTAGTTGAAGAGGTGAACCAGGCCGCGGCCAACGTGGACGCGGTTTCGGCGCTGACGCGCGCCCAGCAGCTTCAGGACCCCTCCGCGCAGGCCATTGGCATGTTGGCGGTGGCACAGGTTATGCTGGAGCATAACCATTAAATGAGCAGACCCAATATCAGTATTGCCACCGTTTGCTGCCAGCGATGCTCGCGGGCATTTCGCACCCTTTTGTGGATCGCGGAAGCCACCGCCCCTTCCTGCCCACGCTGTCACAGAAGCATGACCATCTCCGAAGTCGGCGGCGTCGAACAGCTATCGAAGCCCATCTCCTGCGATAACGATTAATCCAAGCCGGGCAAGCTCCTTTCGCCCTCCTCCGTTGTCACATTTGCCGGGTGGGTGTTAGTTTAGAAGGTTCGGATTTGATTTCTATTTTCGGCAGGGGGCGATAAGCAGGATGGCAGCGTCTTATAACGGAGATCCCATACCGGCAGAGGGTTCTCCGATCGCATATGAAAACGGTTCTTATAAGGTCCCGGACCGGCCCATTATTCCTTTTATCGAGGGTGACGGCACCGGGCGCGACATCTGGAAGGCATCGCGCCGCGTCTTCGATGCCGCGGTAGAGAAGGCCTATGCGGGCAAGCGCAAAGTCGCATGGTATGAGATTTATGCCGGCGAAAAGGCCTTTCAGAAATTCAGGAACTGGCTGCCCGACGATACCCTGAAAGCCGCTAAAGACCTTCGCGTCTCGATCAAGGGACCGCTGACCACCCCGGTTGGCGGCGGCATTCGCTCCCTCAATGTTGCCATGCGGCAGATGCTCGAGCTCTATGCCTGCGTGCGTCCCGTGCGGTACTACGCCGGCGTGCCTTCGCCGGTAAAACGTCCGGAAAAGCTGGATGTGGTGATCTTCCGCGAAAATACCGAAGACGTCTATGCCGGCATCGAGTGGAAAGAGGGAAGCGAAGGCGCAAAGAAGCTGATCAGCTTCCTGAATGACGAGATGTTGAAGGGCGGATCCAAGAAGGTCCGGACGGATTCCGGGGTCGGCATCAAGCCCATCTCCATCACCGGCACGAAGCGGCTGGTGCGCAAGGCGATTCAGTATGCGCTGGCCAATCATCTTAAGTCCGTCACCCTTGTCCACAAGGGAAACATCCAGAAATTCACCGAAGGCGCCTTCCGCGAGTGGGGATACAATGTAGCGCGGGAAGAATTTCGCGATCAGATCGTGACTGAGCGCGAGAGCTGGATACTCGGCAACAAAGACGCCAATCCCAATCTGAGCGTCGAGCAGAATGCGGAGATGATTGAGCCCGGGCTCGACTATGCTCCTGAAGATTTCAAAAAATCGGTCCAGGCTGAAGTGAAAGAGGTGCTGGACCGCCTACAAAAGAGCCACGGTGGCGGCGCATGGAAGCGAAAGCTGCTTATCAATGACCGCATCGCCGATTCCATCTTCCAGCAGGTGATTATCCGTCCGGAGGAATACAGCGTGCTCGCTACGCCCAACCTGAATGGCGATTACATCTCCGATGCCTGCGCCGCCCAGGTGGGAGGACTCGGGATTGCTCCCGGCGGGAACATCGGCGATGGGTATGCGGTCTTTGAGGCCACCCACGGCACCGCCCCGAAATATGCCGACAAGGATGTAATCAATCCCGGGTCGGTGATCCTCTCC
>CAYTQA010000336.1:0-3500 GCA_964439495.1 uncultured Terriglobales bacterium
GACCTCGGCTGGAATGGGCGGAAGCCAAAGCGTGACCTTCAATGTAAGCGGACCTTCGCCAACACCCACACCCACGCCGACGCCAACACCCACACCGACGCCGACGCCGACACCGACACCGACGAGTTCATGTACGCCGCAAGCACCGGCGCCATCGTTGACCCTGTGCAGTCCAACGAATGGAGCAACGGTTACCTCGCCGGTGCATGTAAGCGCTATTGCAAACTCCACTCTGCCCGTGGAGGCTTCTCAGATTTATCTGGATGACACCCTGGTGTATCAGGGCAGCAATGCTGTAATTGAAGTCGACCAGGGGATTCCCACGCTCGGGTCGCACCGCATTACGGTCAAGTTCTGGACTTCGGCTGGGATGAGTGGGAGCCAAAGCATCACTGTAAACGTCGCGGGAACATTGAACAGCATCAAGCACGTCTTCTTCATGCTTCAGGAGAACCGTTCCTTCGATAATTATTTCGGACGAATGGGGCAGTACCGCCGTGACCGCGGTTACAACGATCCTTTCGACGAACTGCCGTTGACGGTAAGCATCCCGGATGCGAATGGCCTTCCGCTCTCTCCCTTCCATCAGCAAACGGTCTGCACCGACGATCTGAGTCCTGCATGGGATGAGGCGCATTACGATGTGGACGGCGGGAAAATGGACAATTTCGCGATTACCGCTCAGGGAACCTATCCCACCACCAACGATCCAGGCGGCACTCGCGTGATGGGTTACTACGACTGGACGGACCTGCCCTACTACTACGAAATGGCGTTTCAATTCGCCACCAGCGACCGGTGGTTTGCATCCGTGCTGACGAATACATATCCCAACCGCATGTACTCATTTGCGGGCACTTCGATGGGACACGCATTTCCCGCCACGCCCCCCAGCGGTGGATGGCCCAACCCGACTATCTTTGACCGCTTGAATGCCGCCGGAATCTCGTGGCGGTATTATTATCTCGATACGCTGGCTGACACCTTTATTACCAATTGGAGTTCTTACTACGCCAATCAAGACAAGATCTTTCCCATCAGCCAGTACTATCAGGACATCCAAAATGAGAGCACCATGCCCCAGGTGATCTATATCGAGCGTTCCGATGTCTACGGCTATGACGAGCATCCGGGACACAACATACAGGAGGGGGCGGCCAAGGTAAAACAGATTATGGATGCGTTGATGGCCAGCCCGACCTGGGGCTCTTCCGTCTTCTTCCTGGGTTTCGATGAACCGGGTGGCCTCTACGAGCATGTCCCGCCGGTCCCGATGCCAAGTCCAGATGGCATAAAACCCATTGACCTCAAGCCTCAGGACCTTCCGGGAGACTTCACCACCTCTGGCATGAGGGTCCCCTTGATGGTGGTTTCACCCTGGGTAAAGCCGCACTTTGTATCGCATGTGACCCGGGACACCACTTCCATCCTGAAATTCATCGAAACCCGGTTCAATCTGGCGCCATTGACGCAGCGGGATGCTAATGCCGACAACATGCTGGAGTTCTTTGACTTCACAGCGCCGCATTGGCCCACGCCTCCTCCGCTGCCGGCCCAACCCACCAATGGCCTGTGCGATTGGACTGCGGAGAGGGCGCCGGGCCATTAATGGAATCATGGCAGGAACTTTGCTTCCTGCCGGATTCATGCGGCATCGGGATTCAGAACAGCATCTAATTTTTTATTCAGCGGTTCTGGAATGAGAGGGATCCTTTGTCTCTCCTCCTCTCCCGGGCTGTATACGAAGAGGCCTCCATGCTTTGTCCGAATTGTTCGCATGAAAATTCCGCAAGTAACAAGTTTTGCGGGGAATGTGGCATCAAGCTCCCCCCTAAGCCTGTTCTGTTGAACGATTATTTTCAGGACCGCCGTGAGGTGCGGTTTGTAGAGCCCGTTTTAACGAGCAATTCGAGCGAAGAGAAGAGGGCGTCCCAGTCGTCCAGCAACATAGGCCTAAAGACCCAGCCCGAGCCAGTCACGATATTGAAACCGGCCAGTGCCGGAAATGCCGATGTATTCTCGAAAGACCGGTCCGATAAACCTGCGCCGCGAGAAGAAAAGCCTCGAGAAGAAAAGAAGTTGACGCCGGTCGAGCCTGTCCCAACACAAGAGAAGAGAGAAGTAGCTGCTGAAAGGACTTCAAGGTCCGAATCCAGGTACAGCGGGGGCGGCATTGCCGGTCCTTCTCTCCTGGGACTCAGTTACGATTCTCCGGGGGAGACAGCTTTTACATACGATCGCGACAGCCAGTCCGCCAGCGCTCTTGATAGTGATTATCTGCTGGATGAGGTCCCCCGGCGCACTATCTCCTGGCGCGCCTTTGCGGTATTGGCTGTATTGGTCCTCTTTGTAGCGCTGGGAGTGATGCAGTGGCGTTCGCAGAAGAAGGAGCAGGCTGCAAAGGATGTCGGAAATGTGCTGAATCAAAATGGCGCGAGCGTTCCTCCCGGCGGTATCCCCGACCAGACCGAGCCAACCCAGCAAGCTGCGCCCAAGACACCGAATGCGGATTCAAAACCGGCGCCGGAAAGTCAGGCGCAAGCCCCCGACCAGAGCGCCAATGCGAAAGCTGCGGATAAAAGTTCGGATGCGGAGGAGCCGCCGGTAAAAAGCGGGACCGAATCCGCCGCCACGCCGTCTGCCCAGGATAAAGGCGTGACCGTCGCTTCCAATGGTCCTCGTCCGCAGGAAGGCGTGACCGTCTCAACCAATCAAAATTCCGCGGACGAAATGCATAAACCGGAATCGGATGGGGACACCTCGGCTTCCTATGAAAAGTCGAATGCCGGCTCACGAAGGGGTCTTGCTCGAACCAAAGGCGCCGCCGCCGCGACTCTGGGCGCAAACGATCCTACTTTGATTCGCGCGCAAAAATTCCTGCAGGGCCGCGGGGTCCCGCAGGACTGTCCCGTGGGTTTAAGCCTGCTGCGTCAATCCGCGGCCCAGGGCAATCCCAAGGCCGATATTCAAATGGGCGCTCTTTATATGAGCGGCCATTGCGTACCCCCGGACCGCGTATCAGCTTATAACTGGTTTACCCGCGCGCTTGCCCATGAGCCCCGGAACCAATACATCGAGCGCAATCGCGCCATGTTATACGCCGCCATGACTCCAGGGGAACGCGCCCGCGTTCGCTGAAGTCACGTCTTCAGGAAAAATTTGCGAGAGAAAGTTGCCTTGAGTTGGGGCGAAGCTTTGAACGGATATAAAAGCTGGAAAGAAGCTATATGCCCAGCTTTTTGACCTCTTCGTTGTAGTACTTGCGGTAGAGGATGTCCCATTCCTGCGTGCCTTCGGTAATGGTGCGCTTCTGGCTTTCGATCTTCTGCCGGGCGGCAGTATCGATTTGCGCCTCCTGCTTGACCAGCTCTTCGAGGATGCGCCTTGCCTCCATCCGGATGGTATTGCGGTCCTCGATGAAGTCCACTTTCTCGGTCTCGGCCAGGGCGTCCGCCACCCGGTGGGCCAGCTTGTTCACCTTATCGCGCGAGATCCTCACA
>CAYTQA010000337.1:0-3496 GCA_964439495.1 uncultured Terriglobales bacterium
ATCAAGTTCACCACCCTCTTCGGCCTGCTCGCGGTCGAGCTGGCGGTGGACCTTACCACCAAGCAGGGCCCGGCCATCGGTCATATTCTTGCCGCGGTCTTCTTTGTGATTTCAGTGTTTTTCGTCTGGCGTTCCTTCTATGGAATGCGGATCGGCGCGCTGGAAAAATAGCGGCGAGAACCAAACGGGAAGCAAAGGAAATGCCGTCCATTCGACTTTTGGACGGCATTTTACTTGCGGGAATTATCTGGGATTAGTAATTCCCTTTCATCTTTTCTCTGACCTGATGGGCGAGCTTCTCCACCTCTTCCGCCTTTTTGATCACGTCCATGGAGAGCATGTTCTCGTTGGTTTTGTCCACATACTGCTTGAGCTCGGTGGCCAATTGCAGGAGCCGGTCTGTGTCCTTCTTGAGCGATTGCTGGCGCTCCTTGTTGCGCTCCTTCTCCATCTCCCGCTGCCGGCGGCGGGCAGCTTCGTCGATCGGATGATCATTATCGAATGGAGGAAGTTGACCGGGCGACGGCTGGGAAGCATCGCCGGAGGATTGGGCGGGCGGCTGCTCCGCTCGCGCGGGCATGGCGCACAAACAGCCCAGGAGAATGATCGCGCAAAGCAGGCTTCGCAAAGACGCAATAAGATAACGTGGGAACACAGTGGCCTCGATTGAAAAAAGTAGGATATTTTGAGTAATAACACGATTGGAGACGGCAAAAAAGAGTTCCTTTACAATCCCCTGGATTACTGATTGCATGGAACGGGAGCGCGGCGCAATTTATGTGGAGAAGGATCTTTCAGGATTGGCATGAGGATACGGTGTACTGGGTGCGGCATGGAGTGCCCAGGCTGCTGGTTATCTTTATTATGGCTGTCATTCTCATCCAGCTTCTCCACGCCATCACCTCACGGCTGGTGAACCTGAGCAAGAGCGACCAGCTTCCCACGCGCTTTCGCTCACAGCAGCTTCGCACCCTGGCCAGCGTCGTCAACGGGGTGGGGACCTTCGTCGTATGCTTCGTCGCATTGCTCCAGGTCCTGCCGCTTTTCGGCGTTGACGTAAAGCCGCTGCTGGCCAGCGCCGGCGTGGTGGGCCTGGCCATCGGCTTTGGGGCGCAGACGCTCGTCCATGACGTGATCAATGGCTTTTTTATCCTGGTGGAGAACCAATACGCCATCGGCGACACGGTGAAGGTGGCCGGCGTCTCGGGTACCGTCGAAGAGATGTCTTTGCGCAAGACCATCCTGCGCGATGCCAATGGCACGCTGCATTCCGTGCCCAACAGCGAAATCAAGATCGTCTCCAACCTCACCCGGGACTGGTCGCAGGTGTCGCTCACCGTCGCGGTGGATTACAGCGAAGCATCGGACAGGATCATCAAGCTCTTGCAGGACGTGGGCGAGGAGCTGCGCAACGATCCCAGCTATGCGGAAGTAATCGTGGGCGACCCGGAGGTGCCGGGCATCGAACGCGTGCAGGGGCCGGAGGTGGATTATCTGGTCCTGGTGAAGGTCCGTCCCGGACACCAGTTTGCGGTCTCGCGAGAGCTGCGGCGGCGGATCAAAGACCGCTTCGAGCAAAATAAAATCAAGCCCGGTGGACCCTCGCGCGTCTATGTCACCGATGGCACTACGCCTTCCGCCCCGGCCTGATCGGCCCCAGCATTTTTACTTTGAGCGAAGATCTTCCCTGGCCTGAAACTCCTGGAGCCTTCCCCGCAGCATAAGCCCAAGCATGCGGAAGTCGCTGATAAACGACCACCACAGATGCCCAAATGTCGCGGGCGTATTGCCCTCCAGCAGGAAGTGCCCTGTCCAGGCAAATCCATAGGCGATCGGGAGCCATAGAAACGCCCACCAGGGATGCCCGAAGAGCAACGCCAGGACCGCCGTGAGGGCACCAAGCGCCGTCCCGCAGGCGTGCATCATGCGGTTGCGGGGATCGCTGTGCTGCCGGAGATAGAAATGGAAGAACTCTTCATAATTTGAAAATCGAGGGGCTTTCATCCTTCCTTCTCCATGCAAAAAAGTGCATCGCGTGAATTTGGCCTGTACTATACATCATTGGCTCCGGCTGTGCCGACGAGTTTCGGATACAATTGGCGCGATATTAAAATTACATGCCATATAACGCAAAACGCCCTTTCTCCTCAATTCTCTTCAAACCTTCTTTTCGCCTTGTATGCCTGTTGCTGCTGTTAATCACGGCTAAGATCAGCAGCGGATATTCGGTATTGACCCACGAAGAAATCGTCGATCTCGCGTGGGAGCAGGGGATCCAACCGCTGTTGCTGGCCAAATATCCCGGCGCCACTCCCGATCAATTGATCGAGGCCCATGCCTATGCCTACGGCGGGTGCGTGATCCAGGACATGGGCTATTATCCCTTCGGCAACAAGCATTTCAGCGACCTGGTGCATTATGTGCGCAGCGGCGATTTCGTCCAAAACCTGATTGAGGAATCCCAGGATATCAATGAGTATGCCTTCGCCCTGGGAGCGTTGGCCCACTACTCCGCCGATATTACCGGACATCCGGCGGTCAACCATGCGGTAGCCATGGAATTTCCGAAATTAAAACGGAAGTACGGAGACAGCGTCACCTACGAAGAGGACCCGAAGGCGCATATCCGGACCGAATTCGGGTTCGATGTGGCCCAGGTCGCCAAGCAGCGATATGCGTCCAAGGCCTATCATGACTTCATCGGCTTCAAGGTCGCCAAGCCTGTGCTGGAGCGCGCGTTTCTAAAAACCTACGGCATTCAACTCACCGACATCTTTAAAACACTGGACCTTTCCATCGGCACCTACCGGCATTCCATCAGCACCATCATTCCGGAGATGACCAAGGTCGCGCTGTTGACCAAGCAAAATGTCGCGGTGCCGGAAAAAGACGATGCCGCCAAACGGAAGTTTGTTTACAATCTCAGCCGCGCGGATTACGAAAAAGAGTGGGGGAAGGGATATGAACGCCCCGGGATAGGGGCCCGTATTCTGGCATTCATCTTCCGCCTGATTCCCAAAGTCGGCCCTTTCAAGGCCATCAATTTCAAGACCCCCTCCACCCAGACCGAAGACCTTTACCTGAAGAGCGTGAACTCCACAATCACTGCCTATCGCCAGGCGCTGGCGCAGGTAAAAGAGGGAGACCTGCACTTTCCCAATGTGAACTTCGATACCGGAGAGCCCACGCGCGCCGCCCAATACAAGCTTACCGACGACTCTTATGCGGGCCTGCTGGACAAGCTCACTGAGAAGCGCTTCGCGGACCTGACGCCCGACGTACGCGATAATATTTTGCGTTTTTATTCCAATCCCAATGCGCCCCTCGACACCAAGCGGCATCCGGAGAAATGGCGGAAAATCCAGCAGGAATTGGCCCAACTGAAGAGCGTGAACTTGAATGCCCCCGCCGCACCGGCCCCGGACAATCCATCTCGAGAATCTGACGGCGATCGCCGCTTATCGCACTACGCCTTCGAGGGGCGAGCGGGCCGTGG
>CAYTQA010000338.1:0-3495 GCA_964439495.1 uncultured Terriglobales bacterium
AATCGCCGTTCCGGTATTCGGAACGGTCGTCGTATCCGGCGGCGGGTTGGGGCGGCAGCCCGAAGACAGAGCTTATCTGCGCGTACCCGCGAGAATACCAAAACAATACCTTTTTCCCGTCCGGGCCTTCCCACCAGAACGGGGACTTCTTGTTCCATTGCTCGTGGGCCAGGACCGGAGCGCGATCATTGTTGCCGCCAACCGCCCAGTACTTGATTCCAGCGCTCGCAAGGACTGAAGGATAAGCGCCGGTATAGGTCGGAACATCAGTAGTATTCGCATAAACAAATGGCAGGCCGGATTGGCGCGATAGCCGCTTGGAATAGTACAGAGAGCGATACAGCGTTTCCAGGGACGCATAGCCGGTAAGCAGATTTACATATTGCGCGGGAACACCGATTTTATCGTCCCGAATCAGATTCAAGATCTCCTCCCGCTTTTCCTTCGAGCGGGTGGCCAGAAATTGCTCAAGGTTCCAGGAGCCATCGGTCGCGAACCGGAAGTCCGGGTGCTTTTGAATCAGTCCGGCTGCTTCCTCCAGAGTGCGCGCCTGGATCTCGGCGACTTTTCCCTGATAATCGGTGTAGCCAATATCGACATGGGTATGCGGCACGACCCACAGGGTCCACTTGCGCGCGGCTGTCAAGGAAACATTGAATGTGGAACGCCTTGCAGCGATGATTTCAAGGCGCGCAGGGGTCGTGCCGGTCCATTCTGGAATTTCAAACTCCAGGCGTTCTTCGCCAAAATCCTGCATGGCCGTGACCGTGGTTTCATAGCGCTGGCCTCGGACGGACAAAATCGCAAGGCCAGCCGGAATGGGTTGCCCGGACCGGAGAGTCGCATCGACTACCTCGACCAGCTGGCCCGCCGTTTGCCGGTAGAAGATGGTTGGCGTGATCTCCGCATGAATTTCGCTGCCGGTATGTGCGCCGTTCAAATTATTGGTCAATGATAAAGCGTCATAGCGTAGACCGGAGGCACCATCGGATCCAGGATGCGTATCGAGACAGGACAAGATAAGGCTGTTCTGTCCCGCCCGCAGATACTTTTCCGGAAGCTCTATCATCAATACTGCCGAGGGGAGAGGATGGGGATCGAGAGTAGCGTAGCTAACTTCTGGATTTAAATAGAAGGTCCCTTTGTGTCCATTGATTTGTACCTGCAGGGCGGGGATTTTGTGAAGGTTCGCAAGGATCCCTATCTTTAATTGAAATATGCCCCGGGGAGGGTTCTTTAGATCGAACTGGATCTCGTAGGCCGATCCTGTCCTTTGCTCGCCAGGCCAATCCCTGGCCCAGGAGTTGCTCCCTGCCTGGTACACCACATGGTCCCGTGGGGTGGCCATAAATTCCATGGAGGACTGATCGTATTTGCCCATCTGCCAGACGATTGTTGTCTGGCAAAATGCCGCAGAAATCGCGACCAGCAGAAACAGAAAAGCACAACTAAGACGAGTCATTCAATCTCCAGACCGAATTGTTGGGCCTCACACGCATCGGCATCATCCTGCATCAATCAGCCGATTCGAATTGGGCTAAATTATGATCGGCTGACCTCAGCGCGGCACTGGTGCAATCGCTGGAATCACGAGACGGGCAGCCGGCAGACCCTCGGATTCAGCCCGGATGGTTATCCCACCGGGATGATCGGCGGCCCTCACCAGGACCATGCAGAGACCATGAAAGCTCTTACGTTGATTGGCGACATTGGCCTCGTGACTGGCTGGATTTCCATTCGCCACGCCTGCCAGCGTCCCGGCGCCCGATACGGAAAAGTGGACCAGATTGTCGGCATCGGTCACAATGCGGCCCTGCGCGTCCACCACTTCCACTCGAATGGGCGCAATGCCTTCCCCATCCGCCGGCACGTTCCGAACTTCGGCAACGAGTCGCAGAGCAGCGGGGGCCCCTGTTGTCTCCACCATATATCTGGCGGCCTCCTGGCCGTGATTGGATCCGATTGCCACCAGGCGGCCTGGAGCATACGGGACTTCCCATTCCAAATATTGATTGCGAGGCATATGTTGCACCCCAAGACTTTTGCCATTGAGCGACAACGCGATCTGATCGCAGTTGGAAAAAACTCGAACGCGAACATTCTGGCCGGCCGCGCTCTTCGGGAAATTCCAATCGGGAAAGAGGTATACCGACGGCTTCTGCTCCCACGCCGTTTTCCAGTAGTAATAGACCGATTTGGGAAAGCCGCAAAGGTCCATCGCGCCGGTCTGGCTCGTCACCGCGGGCCAACTGAAAGGATTGGGCTCACCGCGATAATCGAAGCCGGTCCATATGAATTCCCCCGCGACGAAAGGATTCTCCGCGACGGGCGCCCATGATTGCCACGGCTCGCCACCGGCGAAAGTATTGGGAGCGGGGCCGTCTCCATAAGCGGAGCAGAGTCCTGCCTCGCGGGAGGTTTCATGCGTCCCGCGCGAACTTTTAGCATTGATGTCTTCGCTGCCGTAGATCATCAGACCAGGAAACTCGCTGTGTACCTTGGCAAACTCCGAATTGTGGTAATTCATGCCGAAGATATCTTCGACGGAGAGAAAACCCTCCTTCGTAAAGCCTCCGTTCATGGCCGACGTGGTGGGCCGCGTCGGATCGATTTTCTTTACCGCCGCCTTCATCGCAGCGAACATCTGGGCGCCATACGGCGTTTTTTGCTCTCCCTCTTCATTACACAGCGACCACATGATGATGGATGGATGGTTTCGATGCTGGAGCACCATGGCCTTGAGGTCCGACAGATCGGAGTAAGGAGTTGTTCCCGTGGATTTGGGAGAATAGGTGTCCCCGAGGTGCCGGTTTTCATCCATGACCAGCATGCCCATACGGTCCGCAGCTTCGTAGAATTCCTCGCCGAGCGGATTATGCGCGGTGCGATACGCATTCGCGCCCATCGCCTTGAGCTTCTGAATTCGCCACGGCCAAAGATTGTCTGGCACGCCGATGCCGACCCCCGGAAAATCCTGGTGGTTGGCGACCCCATAGATTTCCACATGCCGGCCATTGAGGAAAAAGCCCCGCTCCGGATCGAACTTGAGGGTGCGAATGCCGAACGTGGTCAGCGTCTGGTCAACATTCCTGTCTTCACGGCGGATGATGGTTCTGAGTTTATAAAGGTTGGGGTGTTCCAACGACCAAAGGAGGGCGTCGCGCAAGGTAAGCTGCTGGGTGAATGTGGCTTCGCTCCCGGAAGCAATCTCTTCCCGGTTGGAAGTGGACGCTATTACTTTCCCTGTCTGGTCGACCACCTGCGAGACGAGAGTAAAGTTACGACCGGCTGGATCATCGTCGCGTATCGTGGTTTCAATGGTCAATTGGGCCGCGGCCCGGTCCCCAACGGGCGAGGCGGGATGGATCGGGCCACGTATCTCGGCGTTCACAAAGGTCCCCCATGGCGCCACCTGCAATGGATTCGCGATCACAAGTCGAACATGACGGTAGATGCCGCCTCCTTCATACCACCAACCCTCGAACCAGCGCGGAT
>CAYTQA010000339.1:0-3492 GCA_964439495.1 uncultured Terriglobales bacterium
CTAATCAGTCAGGAGGGTCTATGAAAAGATCTGCTGCGTTAAGAGAGGAAACGCATTGGTCGGTCACCACTCCGGAAGATCGCGCCAAAATTCAGGAAAAAATCTCTCAAACCATTCGTCAGGCGAAGACTCAGCCCGTCTCATCCCCCAAACAGTCTGCGCCCAGACAAGATACAAGCTTCTCCGGAAAGTGGAACCGCCGTGTCCATGACATCCGCGAGGGATGGTCGGAGCGCGCCGGCGATTTCAGTCAGCGTGCCCAGAATATTGGCAGGGCGGTGAAAGAGCAGGTGAGCCCGAGTCCGGAGGCTGAGCTGTGGAAAGGGGTCGCCGCCGGATTGGCCGCCGGCTTAATTGGCACCTTCGTGATGACCCAGTTTATGACCATTTGGTCCAAGGCCGAGGAGAAAGTCGAAGAGCGTCTGGGCAAGGGACAAGAGGCCAAAGCGGCGGCGCAACCGGAGAGCGAGACGGAAGAGAACTCTACGGTGAAAGTTGCCTCCGCCATTTCCGAGAATGTTTTCAACCATAAGCTGCAGGGAGAACAGAAGAAAGCTGCGGGAAACTTTGTCCATTTTGGCTACGGCACGCTGATGGGCGGCGTTTACGGCGTACTTTCCGAGCTTTATCCGAAAATAAGCGCGGGCCACGGCTCCCTTTATGGCACTGCGCTGTGGGTAGGAGGTGACACCGTCGTTGTACCTGCTCTGGGACTTTCCCAACCTCCCCAGGAGCGCTCGGCGGGCGAACTCGCCTATGAGGCCGCTGCTCACCTGGTCTATGGAGTAGTCACCGAAACCGTGCGCGGGGCGTTGAAGGGCTGGCTCGATTAAGCATCTTACTTAGAAGGATACCGGGCAGGCCCATGCGGCCTGCCTTTTCTCTTCAGCATTCGACGCGATTGCGTCCCGCTCCCTTGGCGCGATACAGCGCTTTGTCCGCTGCCTGGATTACCTGATCGAAAGACTGGCTGCCGTCCTCGTGATCGGCGGCGCCGATGCTGACCGTGACGCAGGTCTTTTGCGGTCCTTTCGTCTTCTTTCTTCCCTGGGTCTTGCGGCGGTCCCCACCGCGAACGGTGAACTCGGTGTCCGCGATGGCCTGCCGCAACTGCTCAAGGTGGATAAGGATATATCGCGCCGATTTGCCGGGAAACATAATGACAAACTCTTCTCCGCCATAGCGAAAGGCCTTGCCTTCTCCGGAGACCTGCGACAGCTTGGCCGCCACCATGCGCAATACCTGGTCGCCGCATTTGTGCCCGTAGGTGTCGTTGAATCGCTTGAAGTGGTCCACGTCCACCATGGCGAGGGTATATTTTTCGCCCAGTTTAAGCGCAGCTTCATTGAATGCCCGCCGTCCCGGCAGTCCGGTCAACTCATCTTTATATGCCATTTGATGGGACATCTCGATCAATGAGACCACCAGGATCAGACCGGCGGCCGCGAAATAGAGCGAGGGAAAAGCGGCATTCAGCGCGATAAATGCGGTAATCAGCACCCAGAAGAAGCCGCGTTCGAGCGGCTTTTGCATCCACAGAAAACGTATGGTCAGCACCGTAAACGATAAAGCGAAGGCCACCAGGCTGGCCTGGGGAAAACGGGTGTGCTGCTGTAACACGTGCCAAGGGATAAAAGAGTAGCGCAGGAAAAATCCGGCCCTGGCCACGAATTCGGGGCGGCAAATCACGACGACTGCGATCAGTTGCAATCCGATCAGCAAAAAACGGAGGATGCCGATGCGCGTCAGCGTACCCCGCTCCCGCATGAAGGAGAAGGCAAGCAGATTGAGGGGAAGCAGGATGGCGAGGGCATCGAATACGACCCGGGCTGCCGGGGAGGATGAAATTCGCCCCGGCAGATACTGAATCAATAGCCAATCGGCGAGGCACAACACAATCATGGCGAAGAGGACGCGGCTGCGGTTGTAGCTCACGCTCAGCATGGCGCCAATGGCAAAAACCGCATAAGGCGTCCAGGGAAGAAACGAAGAGACCGAGGAGGGCAATATCGGAAGATGGATCAGGGCAGCGGCAACGGCCAGTAATAGCCCTCCGGGCATGGCATACGCATACAGCAGGTTCAGTGCCTTCGAATGCATTTCGACTCTCCCGCCTCGATTGAAATTGGGGACTCTTGCCGCCCGGTTACGGAAAACAGACGCATCGCACATTGTGCCCCGGGGAGGGGACTTCTAGAAGGTCACCTGAGTTCATGACTGATAGTTTTCGAGGGAGGCCTGGGCGAAAACCGGGGCCAAAGGCGGTACTTATGTTTTAGCAGTTCCAGCGCACTGCTTCAGCTTTTCGATTGCCCATCTGGCATGTTCGGCGACAGTGGAATCTTCTCCGCTGGCCATCTCTTCGAGCAGCGGCAGCAGTGACGGGTCTTCACTGTTGCCCATGGCTATAGCAACGTTCCGGCGAAACCCGGAGTATTTAGTGCGCTCCACGGGCGAGCCGCGAAATGTGCCGCGAAACTCCTCGTGAGTCATTCGGCCCAGCTTTTGCAGCTCGGGATTTACCAGCCCGGGACGCGGCTGAAACTCCGGTAAAGCGGTGACCGGGGCCTTGTGGTTCCAGGGGCAGACGTCCTGGCAGATATCGCAGCCAAAGACATTGCGTCCGATCCCCTCCCGCAGCTCCTCCGGGATGCTGCCGCGCTTTTCGATGGTGAGATAAGCAATGCAGCGCGATGCATCCATCCGGTAAGGTGCGATAAAAGCCTGGGTGGGGCATGCATCGAGACAGCGGGTGCAGGTACCGCAGCGGTCCGGCGCAGGCATGGAGGGCATACCCGTTTCCAGAAATATATGAGCGGGTAGAGAGGTAACGAGCACGCACAGATAAATCCAGGAGCCAAGCTTCTGGTTTATCAGGCAGGTGTTTTTTGCGATCCATCCCAGACCCGCATACTTCGCATGGACGCGCTCAATCACAGGGCCGGTATCCACATAGCAGCGGCTCTGGATGGCTTCCGTGATTCCATGGGCGGGCGCATTTTCCACCAGCCAGGCCTCCAATTTTCGCAACCGCGCCAGCACGGTTTCGTGATAATCGGTGGCGTGCATCGGTGTATGGTCGCCGGCTGCCTGCGGATCGCCAGATTCGGCTGGCGAGATGGCGCTCCAGGCATACCGGGAGATCCATCCTCGGGCGCTGCCATCCTGGATCTTCGGCTGCTCCATGGAATATCGCGGCGCGGTGTTGTAGTTGATGGCGCCTACAATGGCAGACTGGGCCCAGGGCAGGGCATGGCGCAAGCTTTCCCGCTTGTATGCCCCGGCTTCATTCTTCGCCTTGAGATATTGCATCTCGCCGCCATAGCCCGATTCTATCCAGGATGAAAATTTGGAAAGTTCGGCCAGCGATTCCGCATTGGCCGGGACCACGCCCGCAAGGTCGAAATCCAGGGCTGAAGCCGCGGCTTGCAAATCATGAAGCAAAGTAACCGGCATAGTGTTTTCTCCGAGCGTTCCAATAAGAGCTGCTAG
>CAYTQA010000340.1:0-3482 GCA_964439495.1 uncultured Terriglobales bacterium
GCTCTGCCATTGAGCTACTGAGGAGTGTCGCTTCTGGCCCGCCCTGAGAGGCGAAGCCGGGTAAAGCTGTACATTTTTTATAACATGTCGGCCAGAACCGGTCAAAGAAGAAAGGCAGAAGCGGATAGCAGAGAGCAGATAGCAGCTTTCAGATAGCAGCTTTCAGGTGGCAGGCCACAGATTTAACGCGGCAAATCGCCAGGCGAGAACATCCGACAGAGTGGGCAAGCCGGAAGACGGGCAAGCAAAAACAAGAAGGCCACAAAAACAAGAAGGCCCCGCAAAACGACGAAAGGACACAAAAACAAAGGCGGCGCTTTGGGCGCCGCCTTTTCTCCACGCTAATGGGAATTAACGAGGAGTGGTGGTGCTGTTAGTCGTCGAGCTTCCAGTGCTGCTGCTTGGGTTCGTGGAAGTGTCCGGATTGGTGGTGGAAGTGCTGCTGCTGGTTCCACTGTTGTCCGTGGCGCTTGAAGACGCCTTGGCATGATGATGCTTCTTTTTCTTATGCGACTTATGGGCCTTGGTTGTTGTCTGATCGGAAGTGCTGGTGTTTCCGCTCATGCTCTGATCGGTCGAAGTACCGGTAGTGCTGCCAGCGCTGGCGCCCTGATCGCTCTGCGGCATCGCGCCGGTAGCTCCGGTGGTGCTTCCGCTTACGCTGCCGGAGGTGGAGTTATTCACCGATCCGCTCGCGTTGGGGACTGTGGCGCCCTGATTTACCGTGCTGCTCGTGCTGGTGGAGCCTTCCGGAGTGGTCGCCGTGCTGGTTGTGCCCTGCGGAGTGACGGTGCTGCTACTCGTGCCCTGCGGCGAGGTTGCACTCGTGCCCTGCTGGGTACTGGTGCTGCTATTCGCGCCTTGGTTTACATCAGTGCTGGTGGTCCCGCTGGTCCCTGGAGTTGCGCTGGTGGAACCTTGCGTTGCGGAGCTCGTGCCCTGAGTCGAACTGGTCGTTCCCTGGGTGGTGCCTACCGCAGTCCCGGGTTGAGTGGACGAGGTGCCCATCTGGCTCTGCGACTTGTCCTTGTCGGGAGTTGTAGAGGGATTGCGGTCCTGGTCGCTCGTGGTCGGGTTCGCCTGGCCACTGGTGGTGCTATTCGTGGTCTGGCTCGGGAACGTCGACGGTGTTTGCGGCGCTGTTGTGGATGTGGATGTCTGCGCGGCGGCGAACGGCGCCATCGCGAGAGCAAGAGCAATTACGTCAAAACGAAATTTCATATTTCAGCCTCTCCTGAGATTGTGACTTGCAGACCGTGCTGCATCGACTTCTGGTTGAGTTTGTTCAAGGCAGCGGATCCACTGACGACTCAGTGGCGATGCTGTTGTGGATCTCTGGTGATGCCTTTACATCCTTACAGTTAGATTGGAGGGCAGGGAACCATCCACTGTTGCCACGCTACTCCGCTTTGAGAGAATTTTTTTACGGATGCCAGAGTCACTGGATTCCAAATTATGGATTCAGCAGCTCAGGATGTGGAGGGCAGATACCGTTCCAGAGGACATCCTTCGCACCTGGCTTGGCGATTGCAATGCTCCTTGCCGACCGAGACGATCAGCGCGTGCAGCTCATTGAAGTGTGTGGTGGCGTGTTCGGCGGAAGGAGCTTTCAGTGTCTCTTCCACCAACCCGCGAATGGTCTCGTATTTCGCCGAGAAAGGCAGGATTCCATGCCGGTCGAAGATGCGCCGCGTATAAGCG
This sequence comes from uncultured Terriglobales bacterium, assembly GCA_964439495.1. Taxonomy (GTDB): domain Bacteria; phylum Acidobacteriota; class Terriglobia; order Terriglobales; family Acidobacteriaceae; genus CAYTQA01. Next base: position 1,702 of record CAYTQA010000340.1, read on the forward strand.
TCCACCACGAAAACGGGATGCCCTCCGGCATAGAGCAGGATGGAATCCGCCGTCTCCGGTCCCACGCCGTTCAGGGCAAGCAGTTCCTCGCGCAATTGCTGGGTAGGTTGAGCGAACATGCGCTCGAGCGAGCCGCCATGGCGCTGGTCAAGGTAAGCGATAAAGGTCTTCAATCGGGCGGCTTTTTGGCGGAAGTATCCTGAAGGGCGGACCAGCTCTTCCAATTCCTCCTGCGCAATGCCACGGATTCCGGCCACATCCAGCACCTGCCCCTGGCGCAGGTTGGCCAGCGCCTTCTCGACATTTTTCCAGGAGGTGTTCTGCGTGAGATACGCGCCCACAATCATTTCGAAGCGGGTTTCGGCGGGCCACCAGCGCTGCGGACCGTAGGCGGCGGCCAGCGCCGCATAATAAGCGCGAATTTTGTCTTGAGCGTCCAAAGCGGAATGGTTTGGGAATATTATTTCACGGTTCCCGCGGGCGGGAATGCCCGCATCCTGCCTCAATTCTTATTTGCGCCTGCCTTCAGGGAAGCACTAACATCGGGGAGGATGACCGTCGAAACCGAAGCCGCTCCCTTTACTTATTCGCCGATCAAGGCCCCGCGCGGCCCCGTCATCTCCTGCAAGGGATGGCAGCAGGAAGCGGCCATGCGAATGCTGATGAACAACCTGGATGAGGAGGTTGGGGAGCGTCCGCGCGATCTTGTGGTCTACGGAGGCACGGGACGTGCGGCGCGCAACTGGGAGTGCTATCGCGCAATCGTCAGCTCGCTCAAAAATCTTGATTCGGACGAAACCCTGCTAGTGCAATCCGGGAAGCCGGTCGCTGTCTTTCGAACCCATGAATATGCGCCGCGCGTCCTGATCGCCAATTCGAACCTGGTGGGGCACTGGTCGAATTGGGAGAAGTTCAACGGGCTGGAACGGGCGGGACTGATGATGTATGGGCAGATGACCGCAGGCTCCTGGATCTATATCGGCTCGCAGGGGATCGTTCAGGGGACCTTCGAGACCTTTGCCGCCGCGGGCGAAAGGCATTTTGGCGGAGAGCTCGAAGGCAAACTGATCGTCAGCGGCGGAATGGGAGGGATGGGCGGCGCACAGCCTCTCGCGGCCACCATGGCGGGAGCATCTTTCCTAGGCATTGACGTCAATCCGGAGCGCATAAAAAAGCGGCTCAAATCAGGCTATTGCGATTTCATGGCCGATGACCTGGATGAGGCGCTTCGCATCCTCAAGAATTCCATCGAGAAAAAAGAAGCCGTCTCCGTGGGGCTGATCGGCAATTGCGCGGAAGTTATCCCCGAACTGGCGGCGCGCGGTGTAAAGCCCGACCTGCTTACCGACCAGACCTCCGCGCACGATCCTTTGAACGGATATATTCCCGCCGGACTCACTATCGAACAGGCGGACGAGTTGCGCGCCCGCGACCCCAAGGGATACGTGCAGCGTTCGCTGGATTCGATTGCGCGCCATGTGGAAGGCATGCTGGCCTTGCAGAAGGCGGGCTCGGTGACCTTCGATTACGGCAACAACATCCGGACCTTCGCCTTTCAGAACGGCGTTGCCAAGGCCTACGATATTCCGGGGTTCGTTCCTGAATATATTCGTCCACTCTTCTGCGAGGGCAGAGGACCGTTTCGCTGGGTCGCGCTTTCCGGCGAGCCCTCCGACATCGCAATCACCGATGATCTGGTGCTGCGGATGTTTCCGCGCAATCGCATCCTGGGCCGCTGGATCAACCTCGCCCGCAAACGCATACACTTTCAGGGACTACCG
>CAYTQA010000341.1:0-3478 GCA_964439495.1 uncultured Terriglobales bacterium
AGCCCGCCCAGCGACTGGATATTGGCCGCTGCCGAGGGCTTCAGCGCGGTTTCAATGGCGTCGAGCAGATTGTTGAGCGTGGTGACCGGATAATAAGTCTCGCTGCCGGGCGTCTGGTTCTCGCCTTCGTTGCGCGCATAGACAATCACATCCACATCGAGGAGCCACTTCGCCGGATTCCCCGGGATGTGCTGCACCGCGGTTTCGTTGTTCTCCACCATGAACAGCGCCGGAAGCTGCGGAGGGTCGAGCTTTGCCGATGGTACCCAGGCGCGGCCCACGGTATTGAAATTCGCCGCGCCCTTCAGAAGATTGAAAAGCGCTGTATAGATCTGCTCTCGCGATATATTCATGGCTGCTCCACCGCCTCGCTCACCGCCTGTTGCAGGTTGGCCGCGATCTGTTGCAGCCGGTCGCCAATGGCGGAGCGCAGATACGACCGCTGCGGCATGTACATCTGCCGGCTGTGCGCCCTCACCGGCGCCATTCTTCCGGTCTTGGTGCGCCGCATATACTCGCGCACGCTTTCCGTGCCCTCAAAACCAAACTCATGGATTGCTCCATAAGGAACGCTGCTGTCCACTCCGACGGTCCCAATCGCCATGCCGCTGATGGACTCCACCGCCGGCGATGCCAGCAGCGCGCGGCGAAGCGCCCCGCTCCGCGGTTGCAGGATTTGTCCGCTTAATTTTTCTTCGGCGGAGTAGCTGGCCAGGTCCATCATCTCGGAGATCATTTGCCGGCGCACCGCCAATTCAATTCGGGGAGCGCTCTGCGCCAAGGTCTGGAGCGCCCGGTCAAGGCCGCTGTCGAGAAGCTCAAAGCGGATCATCGCAGGGGCGCCTTGCGCATGTACTGGCTGATCACGCTTTCAATGCTTGCCGGCAGGTTCTTCACTAGATACGAGGTGGTCTGCGTCCCCATATGCTCTGAGGTGAGCCCGATGCGCCCGCGCTCGCGGTAGCGCAACGCAATCAGCTCGATGACCGCCTGCTCCACCTCGGGCGGAAGCTGCGCGTATCCGGCGGTATAGCTGACCACGACATTTCCGTATCCTTTATTAAAGGCATAGCCCGGCAGGTAAGCCGAGGAGCCGGAATAACCGCCCGCATAAGGACTGCCCACCAGCGAGATGCTGGAATCGTCGAAGACATAGCCGGACTGCACTCCATCCGGCGAGGCAGGAATGTTCACTGCGTCGATGGTGAGGCCCTGCACGCTGATCAGGGGATAATTCCTCACCACCAGCACGGCGCCGCCGCTGCCGCTGCGCTTCTCGGTATAGCTTGCGGTATTCAGGTTGGCGCGGTTGATGGCGAGCAGAAAGTGCAGGCTCTCCGCCGTGACCAGGCGGCTTAAGAGCGCGTCCTCGCTGGTCTGCGACGCCGGTATGTTCAGCCACGACTTCGCATTCGCGAGCGTGGTCAGATCGCGTGGATCGGCCATGATTTTTTCTCAATTGGAACTGGCTTGCAATGTTTCAGGAAAAGAGGACCGGGGCGGGGCCTCGGTCCTCCTCTCTTTGTGGCGAAGCCGTCCCTGGTGGAGGAATGGCGGCCTCGCAATTGCTCGCGGGCGGGGCGCGTTTCCGCCGCGAGCAAACCGGAGATTGCGCGTGGGAAGGGCTATCCGTTTCCGATGTTCTGGATCAGGAACATGCTGAATGGAGCGTAATGCTGCAACAGCTCGGTCGCATACACCCCATGATCGTAGCGGCGGGTGGTCGCCGGCCAGCGGACTTCGTAATACTCGCGGCGCGCCTTGATGCGGAAGACGCTGTCCACATCCGGCAAGGGATAGGGCAGCTCCGAGGTCACGCCCAGCACGGTCCCCGCGGGCAGGTTCGGATGGGTGAGCAGCGGAACGATTTGGCCGGTGAACTTGTTGAAGTATGCCCGCACCTCCGTTCCCGCGACCACCGACATGTTCCCGTCATCCGCCGGCTTGGTAAAGCGGACCAGGGGTGCGCCGGAATTGGAGATCACCTTCTTGTTGATGTTGCGCGCCTCCTGCGAGCTCACCAGGATGTAATTCGGGCCCAGCCGGTAATTGTCATACAGCGACTGCAGTGCGACGTCGATTTCGTTGATCCCCGCCGCTCCATCCGAACTGAGGAAGGCGCCATCCAGGGATTTGAAGTAGGCATTGCTTCCCGATTTGGCCGCATAGGTAAGCAGTCCATCGAAGACCAGGCCATTGGTGGAATTGTCTGCGGTGATCGAGCTGGCGGTCTGGGTGCCGCCGGCCGCAGCGGAAATCGTGACGGAATTGATGCTGGTAATTGCCGCAAGCTGGGCCGTCGCCGCCGACGTCCCAACGAACCACGCATACCCGGCTGCGCCTTTCACTGCGGCAACACTGGCGGTGATCGTCTGGTTGCCGCTGGTGGTGTTCACCGCGTTAGATGCGGCAGAGATGTTCGAAGATCCGCCGCCATAGGTGGAGCTGGAGCCGTCAAGATTATTGCGTGTGACCGACGTGGGGATGCCGCTGGCGACGCTTGACGCCGCGTAGCCATCGAGCGTGAGGGCAGCAACATAAACCAGCACGCCGGTGGTGACCGGATAGGCGCCGCCAGTAGCGATGCTTGCAGTCGGAGCGGCAGGAGCGCCCAGCGCCATGGTGCGGTTTCCCGCCAGGATCAGCTTTTCTTCGCCAATCATAACCGCCCGCAGCAGGTTCAATGTGGCGCGCGCTTCGACGTCGTCGTAACCCTCTCCCGCCTCTTCCGCTTCAAAATTTACCGAAGCGTCCATTCCGATCACGGAATAGGGAGCGGTGTATGCCTGGGTGGTCACCTGCATTTCAGCGCCGCGCTTGCCTTCGCTGATTCCCAGCGAAAGATTGGTCACGTTAATGCCGGTAATGGCATTCCAGTTGGTGGCGTTTCCGCCATCGCCCTTCACCCGCGGCGTCATGTTGCGCAGCGGCGTGAGCACGGGGACCAGCGATTTTGCCGCTGGCTCCAGGTCATAATTCGGCAGGCGGGTGGAATCGAATGTTGCCTTCGCCAGTGCCTGGTTGGCCACGCGGCGCAGCAACTCATTGGTCCGATCATTCAATGCACCAAGATTCATTTGTTTATCTCTCCGGGCCCGTTCCGCGGGCAGGTCAAATGTGGTTTGCGCGCCGTGAATTTAGAGTGAAAGATTTGAAGATGGAAAGATGAAAGTCAAAGACAGCTCGCGCAGCCGCCGCTTACGCCCGAAATACCGCCGGGACCAGCGCGGGAGCGGTGTGCGACCTCTTGATCAACGAGAGCGGATCGCTCGCCTCCGTCTTCCGTCCCTGGTCTTCTTCCTTGGAAATCGCCACCGCCTTGGCGGCGACCTTGGGCGGCTCCGGCTCACCCAGCAGCTTTTCCAGCATCGCAGTGAGGTTTTCCAGCGATTTGGTGATGTTTGAAATCTGCTCTCCCTGTCCCTGTGAGCGGCTCCCCAATAGTTAATACAGTTTGAGAGCGAGTTTTCGGCAAAAT
>CAYTQA010000342.1:0-3094 GCA_964439495.1 uncultured Terriglobales bacterium
GCCGCTCTATCGCATCAAGAAAGGCAAGTTCGAGCAGTACATAAAAGACGATCGTGAATTTGTTCGCGTGATGGTGAAGCGGGCCGCGGATGGCATGAGCGTGCGCTACGGGGAAGGCGCGGCCAAGCTGGAAGGCGCGGCGCTTACCAAGTTCATGACCACGCTCAATGAATACCTCGGGTTTCTGGATAAAGTGGACAAGCGCATTCGCGACGAGCGCATCACCGAGCTGCTGCCGCGCGCGGGACTCGCGGTCCGGGCCGACTTTGAAGGCGACAGCAAGAAGGTCCCCTCGAAGATCAAGGAGCTGGAGAAGCAGTTGAAGGCCCTGATGAAAGAGCGCGGGTTGAAATCCGTTGAGCTCAAGCACGAAGAGGAGCACAACACATGGATGGTGGTCTTCGTGGATTCGCAGGGCGCGGAGCGCAGCATCAACTGGGGCTTGGCTTCTTCCCCGGAATACCGGCAGATGATCTCCAAATACAAGCAGATCGAGTCTCACATGCAGCCTCCGTTCGTGGTGGAGATTGCACCGCGTTCTGAGAAGAGCAAGAAGGAAGAAGAGGAGATTGAGGTCGCCGAGGGCGAACGGGAAACCGTAAGCGCCAAGGAGAAGAGCAAGCGCAAAGCCACGGTTGAGCCGGTCGAGAAGCAGTCCGGACGCGATCTCTTTGAATATGTGCTCAATGAAGGGCGAAAGGATTATTACGTCCAGCGCTATAAAGGTCTGGGCGAAATGACCTCCACCCAGTTGTGGGAGACGACCATGAATCCGGAAATCCGCACCCTCATGCAGGTGAAGCTCGAGGATATTGCGGAGACCGAAACCATCTTTACCACGCTGATGGGAGAAGATGTCGAAGCTCGCCGTAAATTCATCGAAGAAAACGCGCTGGATGTGAAGAACCTGGACATCTAATAACATCAGAGACAAAATCAGGGATTCACCACAAGAGACACAGAGACACAGAGAAGAATGGGGCCGTTTGTCATTCCGAGAAGCGTAGCGACGAGGAATCCCTATAGTCCGGACAGTGCTGTCCCTCCCCCATGGCAAGTTGTCTATGGGGATCATCAAAATCCCCTGTCTCTCTAGACGAATAAAATCAGAATCGTTCCACTAAAATCTATCCGTGCATCTGGATGACACCATCGTGGCCATCTCCACCCCGCCAGGGCGCGGCGGCATTGGCGTGGTGCGCATTGCCGGGAATGAGGCCCGAGCGATCGCGGGACCGATGCTGCGGCTTCGCCATGCGCTGGAAGCGGGTCGCGCCCATTTTGGCGAGCTGATTGAGCCCGGCTCCGGAGAGCGCATCGACGAGGTAGTCGCAACCTACTTTGCCAAACCTCATTCCTATACCACCGATGACATTGTAGAAATTTCCGGGCATGGGTCGCCCGTAGTCCTGCAGCGCATTGTGCGGATGGCGCTGGATAGGGGAGCGCGGCTGGCCGAGCCTGGCGAGTTCACCATGCGAGCCTTTCTGAATGGACGCATGGACCTTGCCCAGGCCGAAGCGGTGCGTGACCTGATCGAATCCCAAACCCTTTATCAGGCGAAGGTCGCGGCACAGCAGCTTGAAGGAGCGCTCTCCAGGCGACTGGGTCCTATTAAAAAAGAGCTGGTGGAGCTGATTGCGGTGCTCGAAGCTGGGATTGATTTTGCCGAAGACGATATTGCGGTGCTCCCGCCAGAGAAGGTCCTTGCCCGCATTCAAACCGTGCGTCTTCCTCTTCACGAACTGTCCGCCAGCTTTGCCTATGGAAAGCTGGTGCATGAAGGGCTCACGCTGGCCATTGTAGGCAGGCCAAACGTCGGCAAATCGAGTTTGTTCAACCGTCTGGTGGAGCGGGAACGGGCCATCGTCACCGCTACTCCGGGAACGACCCGCGACCTGGTGACGGAGACGGTTGCGGTGGGAGGGGTCCCGATTCGTCTGATCGATACGGCCGGGATCCGCAGTGCCGCCGATGAGGCGGAGAGCATCGGCATCCAGAAATCTTACGAAGCCCTGGCCGAAGCCGATCTGGTGCTGGTGATATTCGATCATGCCAGGCTTTCCGACGAAGACCGGCTGCTGCTTGAGAAGACAGAAAACCGCAAACGCCTGCTGGTGCGGAATAAGGCGGACCTCAACGGCAATTCACAGGAAGGGGCACTCCCAGCTCTCCCGGAAGCTACTCTCCCGACTTCCGCCCTCACCGGCGCGGGAATCCCCGAGCTGCGCCAGGCGATCATAGATTCTGTAGCCGGACAAAACGCCTCGCAAAACGAGAGCGGGTTCCTGACTAATATCCGCCATCAGAAACTGGTGCAAGACTCGCTCCGGGAGCTTGATTCCGCGGAAAAGGCGGTACGCAGCGGCATCCCTCACGAAATGCTTCTTCTAGACCTCTATAATGCGCTTCGTCCGCTCGACGGCATTACCGGGGAAACCACTGCCGATGACATCTTGAACCTGATCTTCAGCAGCTTCTGCATAGGCAAATAGCTCCTCCTGCATCCTTTTGCCGTTGTTATAATCAAAAGATTACCTGATGAGAAAAGATTTGCTGAAAGACCGTACTCGCGCCAGGAGGTCCGGCGCCCAACCTTCAGAGGGAAAACCGAGGATCCGCTCTACCACCGTTCTCTGCATTCGCCGGGACGGCAAGGTGGTGATGGCCGCCGATGGCCAGGTCACGCTGGGCGAAGGAGTGATCAAGCATTCGGCAAAGAAGATCCGAAGGCTGTATCAGGACAAGATCCTGGCCGGCTTTGCGGGTTCCACTGCCGACGCCTTCAACCTGTTCACCCGGTTCGAGTCCAAGCTGGAGCAGTATCATGGAAATCTGGGACGGGCGGCGGTAGAGCTGGCCAAAGACTGGCGTACAGACAAGATGCTTCGCAACCTCGAAGCCCTGCTCATCGTTGCCGATGCCGGACAGATGTTTCTGTTAAGCGGCTCCGGGGACGTCATTGAGCCGGATGAGGGCATTGCCGCGATTGGCAGCGGTGGCGCGTATGCAATGGCCGCCGCCCGCGCGCTTTATAAAAACACCAAGATGCCGGCCCGCCAGATCGCCGAAGAGGCAATGCACATCGCCGGAG
>CAYTQA010000342.1:3104-3460 GCA_964439495.1 uncultured Terriglobales bacterium
TGTATTTTCACCAATGATAAGGTGACGTTTGAGGAGCTGACCGCGGACCCTTCTACTCGCGCCTCCGCTTAGCGGATGCTTCCGTGGGACGGCAGTACTCCCGAAGGTAAGAAACCGAGGTAATCGCAGTGGCTATATTCTTTCCCGGAACAGCAGAAGAGCAGGAACTCGCGCTGGACGATCTTACTCCGCGCGAAATTGTAGTCGAGCTCGACAAGTACGTGGTCGGGCAGCACGCCGCCAAGCGTGCGGTCGCCATCGCATTGCGCAACCGCATGCGCCGCCAGAAGCTTGCCCCTGAATTGGCGGAAGAGATCATGCCCAAGAACATCATCATGATCGGGCCCACCGGCGTG
>CAYTQA010000343.1:0-3447 GCA_964439495.1 uncultured Terriglobales bacterium
TCTGCGGAGTAGTGAAGTAGGCCTTGCCGCGGCACATCTCCGTGATCTTCTGCACAAACTGGATCAGCCCGTAATCCGAGGCCAGCATAAAGGTATTAATCAGAATGCCGGCGCGCTTGCAGCGGGAAACCTCGTCGAGGGTCTGGCTCACCACCAGGGGGTCAAGCCCGAAGGCGTTCTTATAAATCCGTCCATCCTCCAGGGTAAGCGCCGAAGGCTTGCCGTCGGTGATCATGATGATCTGCTTCATGTCCTTGCGCTGCCGCTGCAGGATGCGTTGCGCCATCCGCAGCCCTTCGCGGGTATTGGTGTAATAAGGACCGACCTTCACCCGCGCCAACTGGCCCAGCGGGACCTCCTCCGCCGAATCGTGGAAGAGGACGAGTGAAAGCGAATCGCCCGGATACTGCGTGCGGATGAGCTGCGCCAGCGCCATGGCCACTTTCTTGGCCGGCGTAAACCGGTCTTCGCCGTAAAGGATCATGGAGTGCGAGCAGTCGAGCATCAGCACCGTGGCGCAGGAGGAATGGTACTCGCATTGATGGACCTGCAGGTCGGAATACTCCAGCTCAAGCGGAAGGCCCAGACCTTCGCGCTGAATCGCGTTCGAAAGCGTGGCCGTAATGTCCAGGTTGAGGGTATCTCCAAATTCATATTGCTTGGCGCTGCCGCTGGCCTCGATGCCGGTGGCGAGGTCGCGCGTGTCGTGCCGCCCGAAGCTGGATTTGCCCAGCGACCCCAGCAGGTCGCGCAGCGAGCGATAGCCGAGAAAGTCGAGCCCTTTGTCCGTGACTTCAAACTTTACCTGACCCTGGTTCTCTCCGGCCTGCCCGCCGGCCTGCGCTTCGCGCGAAGGATTGAAAGGCTGGTCGACGGAGATATAGTCCTCCTGCTCCATCCGCTCCATCAGCTTTTCGATCAACTCGTCGAGCTTGCCTTCCTGCCGGAGCTGATCGATACGCCCCTGCATCTCGCCATCCATCAGATCGCCGGCCTCCAGCGCCTGTTCGATGGCGCGGCGCAATTCGTCAAGCGTCTGCTCGCCAAATGCGTAGAAATTGAAATACGAACTCTGGAACCCGCTCTGCAGCAGATAATCGGAGAGCGAGTTGAGCAGCTCCTCCATGCTGATTTCGGAAGCGGCGTCGCCCACGTATTTTGAATACTTGATGAACTTCATCGGAAACCTATCGTATGGCGCACGTTAGTTGTACGGTCTTCTTCCGCCGCGCAGCGGCATCTCTTCGCGCTCAAAGCTCTTTTCCGGACGGCGCGCCTGCTTCTCCTGCGCGATAAAGCCGCGCTCCTCGCTGCGGCCGATGCGCTTGTGGGCGTGCAGCCCCTCAAGCAGGAACTCAGCCGCGCTCACAATTACCTCCGGCTTGTCCTTGCTCTTCACTCCGCCGGCGCTCAGGTGTTCGGTGAGCCCCTGAATGTTTTTGATGGTGGAGAGCGCCTCCGCAGAGGGCGAGGTCTCGCCAATCTTGATCTCTCCGCCCAGGTCGAACCATTGCGTGATCTGCTGCGTGTCCAGGTCCTTGAAATATTCATCGTAGGTCTTGGCGATGGCCGAGCGGATCAGCTCGCGCGAGACCGTATCGGCGCCGCGCAGCTCGCCTTCATATTCAAGCTCCAGCTTGCCGGTGATGGAAGGCAGCGCGGCATAGATGTCGGCGATGCGGGGCACGATGGTCTCTTCGCTGTTGCGCACCGCGCGGCGCTCCGCGTTCGAGATTACATTCTCCATGCAACTGATCGGCAGCCGCTGGCTCACGCCGGAGCGCTTGTCTACCCGCTTGTCCTCGCGCGCGCAAAAGGCGACCTGCTCGATGATCTCGGCGATGTACTTGGGTATGTGCAGGGCCATGCCGTCGCGCCGCGTCCAGGCCTCCTGCGCGGTGATGGCGATGCCCTCCTGCAAGCTCGAAGGATAGTGAGTGCGGACCTCCGAGCCGATGCGGTCCTTGAGCGGGGTCACGATCTTGCCGCGCGCCGTGTAATCCTCAGGGTTGGCGCTGAAGATCAGGGCCACATCGAGCATCAGGCGCACCGGATAGCCCTTAATCTGGACGTCGCCCTCCTGCATGATGTTGAAGAGCGCAACCTGGATCTTGCCCGCCAGGTCGGGCAGCTCATTGATGGCAAAAATGCCGCGGTTCGCCCGGGGGAGCAGCCCGTAATGCATGGTCAGTTCGCTGCCCAGCTCCTGCCCGCCGCGCGCCGCCTTGATGGGATCGATGTCCCCAATCAGGTCGGCCACGGTCACGTCCGGGGTGGCCAGCTTTTCCACGTACCGCTGCTCCGGCGTGAGCCACGCGATGGGGGTGGCGGCGCCCTTCTCGCTGAGCAGGTTGCGGCAGCGCTGGCACAGCGGAGCGTATGGGTTGTCGTGGATCTCGCATCCGGCAACGTAAGGAATGTTCGGATCGAGCAGGGAAGTGAGCGCCCGCAGGATGCGGCTCTTGGCCTGCCCGCGAAGCCCCAACAGGATGAAATTATGGCGCGAAAGCAGCGCGTTGGTGATCTGGGGCACCACCGTATCGTCGTAGCCCACGATCCCTGGGAAGATCGGCTTGCCCGAACGCAGTCGCGCGATCAGGTTCTCGCGTAATTCGTCTTTCACCCGCCGGGTATGCAGGCGTTCTTCTGTAAAAGCGCTTTTCTTGAGTTCACCAAAGGTTTGGGGGAGATTCATTGAATAATAGGCCTCTAAAAATCTGCTGACTTTAAAAATTATACGCCCGAGCCTTAAAGGAAAATTTCAGCCCAGGGCCCCTGCTTTCACCGAGTGATGAAAATGCCGCATGATTTTCGATCGTATCGCCAGAGGAAGAGGACTACAGTGGCAGGCCAGAGTGCAAATCGAGGTATTCTGCTCTGTACTCTGACTGACGTACGGAAGCCCCCGCGTCTTTTTAAATTTGTCATCCTGACCACTTCGAATCGCGAAACTGATTGTGATTGTGCCTCGTCAATCCAGCGCCGGAGGCGCGGAAGAGGCTGGCCCAGCACGAAGTGCTGGGTGAGAGGGTTTAATAGAAATTTAGCCCCGGAGGGGCGACACAGGAAATAACCTTTTCATTCCGAGCGCGAGAAACCCTCATTGCTACCAGAAGAGCTGGTATGTGGGAAAGGTAAAAAATCTCTCCATTTAAAAATGTCATCCAGAGCGCCGCGCGAGGCGAGCATCGCGAGCCAAGCGCAAGAGAAGGACCTATGCATCACAAAATTCCATTCATGCCGCCCCGGGTCCGACAGATCATGAGTATTCGCTTTTGAAACTGATAACTCGCAACTCGAAACTTGAACTGCGGATCTTTCCACTCGCGCCGCTTCGCTGCATGACTTTCCAGTCCTGCTTTGAGGATGGTAATCTAAAGGGGTCCGCTGGTTGCGCGCCCGTAGCTCAGATGGATAGAGCGAATGCCTCCGGAGCATTAGGTCGGG
>CAYTQA010000344.1:0-3423 GCA_964439495.1 uncultured Terriglobales bacterium
ACGGCCTCAGCACACCTTCTGGTGCGTCCTTCTATTCTGGGGATCGTGTATAGCGGTTTCAGCGCAGGAAGCGCCCCATCCCGCCGAAGCCCCACAGCCACAAAGCATGGGCAGCGTATCGACCGGGGCCTACCATCCGCCGGTGCTTGACTCAAACTCGCGTCCTATCACGGCCGGCGGATTTGTGGACAATGCGCCGATCGTCTTCGAAGACCGGACCGATCGTTCCGGCCTGGGGGCCTTCAAACATAAAATGGGCACCCCCGAGAAAAAATACATTATCGAAGTTCCAGGCTCGGGCGTTGCGCTCATCGATTATGACAATGATGGATGGCCCGATATCTACCTTGTGAACGGCTCAACCGAAGCCGCCCTTCAGGGAAAAGAGAAGGCCCCTCGCGCCGCGCTCTTCCACAATAATCACGATGGGACCTTTACCGATGTCACTGACAAGGCCGGGGTCGCGAATGAGCGATGGGGTTTTGGTGTTGCCGTTGGAGATTTCGATAATGACGGATGGCCCGATCTCTATGTCACCAATTTCGGCAAGAACCGGCTTTATCGCAACAATCATGATGGGACCTTCACGGACGTGGCGGAGAGCGCCGGGGTGGCGCTGGGCGGCTGGTCCACGGGAGTGACCTTCGGCGATTTCGATGGGGACGGCAAACTCGACATCTTCGTTGCCGGATATGTCCATTACGATCTGGCGCATCCGCCGCCGGCCATGGGGGAAAGCTCCGGATGCCAATTTCGCGGCGTGAAGGTGATGTGCGGTCCGCGCGGGCTGGAGGGCGAGACCGACCATCTCTTCCGCAATAATGGCAACGGAACATTCACTGATGTGAGCGTCAAGGCCGGGGTCTCGGACCCGAACAAATACTATGGGTTCGGCGCAGCCTTCGCGGATGTAAATGATGACGGCAAGCCGGACCTGATTGTCGCCAATGACTCCACGCCGAACTATCTTTACCTCAACCGGGGCAACGGCACATTCGAAGATGTCAGCCTGAGTTCGGGCTTCGCCTTGAGCGAAGATGGACGCGAGCAGGCATCCATGGGCCTTGCCATCGGCGATTACAACAATGACGGCAAGCTCGACCTCTACATCACCAATTTTTCAGACGATTACAACACACTCTATGTCAACGAGGGCTCCGGCAACTTCGAAGATGTGAGCCGGGCCGCGGGCGTGGCCGAGCCGACCATACCGTTTCTGGGATGGGGCGCATGGTTTTTCGATTACGACAATGATGGTCTGCTGGATATTTTTGCGGCCAACGGTCACGTCTATCCCGCCGTGGACAAGCAGGACTGGGGCATGACCTTCGCCCAACATCCTTTGCTCTTTCGCAATCTTGACGGAAACCGCTTCGAAGTCGTTCCCGCGCGCACCGGCAGCGGACTGGCGGTCCTCACCGTGGCCCGGGGCGCCGCCGCCGGAGACCTTTTCAACGACGGACACATCGACGTCGTGCTCAACAACCTCGACAGCAAGCCGACGCTGCTGCGCAATATGGTCCAGAATAAAAACCACTGGGTTGAATTCAAGCTGGTCGGCGCAGGCAAGTCTCCACGCGACGCGATCGGGGCCAGCATGAGGCTCACTGCGGCAGGGAAAACCCAGCGGCGTGACGTGATCAGCGGCGGCAGTTACGATTCCAGCTCGGACCTGCGGCTGCACTTCGGGCTGGGAAGCGCGACGCAGGCGCAGAATATCGAGGTCCGCTGGCCCGATGGCGCCCGGGAGAAACTCGTCATTCCTGCCGTGGACCGCATTTATACCGTCACTCAGGGCAAGGGAATCACCGGGCCGAAGCAGTGAACTTCGCCGTCCGGCTCCAGGACTTCAGAAGTAGATTCGCAATCCACAAATGCATGTGCGCCAGCCCCACCCGGAAATTTTGGCGCTATCTCGATTTGATTTTGGCCTTCCCCGTCGACTCGCGGACCACCAGTCGGGTTGTAACGTGGATCTCGTGGCCTGATTTCACGCCGTCCTCGGTGGCAGAGTAGAGAGCATCCAAGGCCTTTCGTCCAATCTCTTCTCGCGAGAGGCGGACGGTGGTGAGTGCCGGATGGGTGAATTGCGATAATTCAATGTCATCGAATCCGACAAGGGAGATGTCCCGGGGTATGCTGAGCCCGGCCTGATAAATCGGGCGAAGGGCCCCCACGGCCGTGAGATCGTTCGATGCAATCACAGCGGTCGGATGGGCCGTGGCAAGTATCTGCCGCATGGCGATTTCACCGCCGTCGATTTTGTGATTGCCTTCGACAACCATGAACTGGCGTGCGCCAATGCCGCAGGCGCGTAAGTGTTCGAGAACAGCGGTGCGCCTGACTTTTGCGGACGGCAGGGAAAGTGGACCGCTGATGAAGGCGAAGCTGCGATGCCCCAACGAGACCAGGTGATTGACGGCTTCCATGATCCCGCGGGAGTAATCCACGACGATATTGCTCATCAGGGGCTTGATGGTCCCAAAATCGAGAAACACGATCGGGAGGAGCCGCCGCGATAATTCGTCGATGAGCTTCCTGTCCATTTCCGAGGTCATGATCGCGACCCCGTCCACCTTGCGTTCGATCATGCGTCGAACGCAAACCGCCATGCGGTCCATGTTGTAATCCGTGTTGGCGACGATCACTTCATAGTTGTGTTGGATGGCGGCATACTCGAAGCTCTTGACCAGCTCCGGGAAGAATGGATTGGAAATGTCCGAAATGATCAGTCCGAAGATGCGGCTTTTGCCGCAAACCAGGGCCCGGGCCTGCGTGTTCGGATAATATCCAAGCTCACGAACGGCGCCCCAGACCTTTTCAGAGGTTTCCGGTGCTACCAGCGCGCTCTGGTTAAGGGTTCGGGAAACGGTTGCCGTCGAGACCCTGGCCCTGGCGGCGACTTGCTTGATGTTCATGAGGTGGTGAATCGGTAAAATTATATCGCGCATGCACTTTTTCCCGTAATCTGCCTGTTTTATGGATGTAAACGATTACAATCAGGCCGCTCATAGATTACAATTCCCATGAACACTGCCGCAGGGGCACAGCAAACCGCTTGGCAGTGCAGACAGGAATGAGCACAATTACGGACAGGCCGCAGAAAACAACCCTGGTTTCGATTCTCGAGCGTTTCAAGGACCTCTACGGAGCGACGCCGCGCGTCTTTCGAGCGCCGGGCCGGGTCAATCTTATCGGTGAGCATACCGACTATAACGACGGCTTCGTCATGCCGGCCGCCATCGACTTCTTTACGTGGGTCGCGGTTGCGCCCCCCGCCGATCGCGTGCTGGCGGTGCATTCGGAACAATTTGGGGAGCACATCGAGCTCAATCCCGACGAACTTGGCGGTCCTCCAAGAAAACATTGGTCGGACTACGTTCGCGGGGTCGCGGCGAAGCTTCGGTCCCACGCCAGAGAAGG
>CAYTQA010000345.1:0-3404 GCA_964439495.1 uncultured Terriglobales bacterium
AAGATAAGCTCACAGTGGTCGCGGCGCATGAATTCGCTGAAGCTCTGGCTTACCCTGCGCGTGCATGGCCGCATGGCTTACGAAGAGCTGATCGGGCGGCAATTGGAGCTGGCGCAAAGTTTTGCCGCGAAGGTCCGCCGCTCGGAGCATTATGAACTGGCGACCGAGCCGATGCTCACCATCCTGAACCTGCGGCTGAAAGGCTCCGTGGCCAGCCCCTGTCCGGAAGACAAATGGATGGCCTTGCACAGCGCCATCGTGCAGGAGGTCACGGCGGACGGGAAGCAGTGGATCTCACTCACCCACGCGAATGGCCGAAGCGTGGTCCGCGTGATGGTGATCAGCTACCTGACCGAAGGGCGGCATTTGGAAGAGTTACTCTCGCGCCTCCATAAAGCCGCCGAAAAGGTAATTCAAAAAGAGCTTTCGGTGGGAAGATAGCTGGGGACCTTTTCCAGTTCGCCGGATGACCCAAACCTGCTCGATTCAGCCGTTCACGGCGCCGGCGTACTCGGTGTCTTTAGCAGTGCTCCGCGCTGGAATTTCGCGGATCGGCCGGATTTCGACGCAGCCTTCCCCTCCTCCGCAACCGACCGGTATTTGGCTTGCCCAGTGGATCGCCTCATCCAGGTCCTTGCAGTCCAGAATGTAATAGCCTCCCAATTGCTCCTTGGTTTCGGCGAAAGGGCCATCGATGGTAAGCGCCTTGCCATTCCGCTTGCGGATGGTGATAGCAGTGCTGGTGGGCTCCAGTGGCTCGGCCCCCTTGAATATCCCCAGCTTCGTGGTCTCGTCCATGACCGCCCAGTGGCCTGCCATGATCTTCTCCGCTTCCTGCGGCGGCATCTTCCCTCTTGCGGTTTCCTCGGTGTAGATCAGCAACATATAGCGCATTATGGATCTCCTCAGATGTGATTGCCTGAAATGTCAGGCATGAGTATGACGTATGGCCACCCAGAAAATCGACAACTCCATGATAAAATTTTCATCCTTTTCCGCCATTCTTTGGAACTGAAAATCGATGGGCGGGATCCCGCCTGGATGTCACCGGCTTACACATAACATGGTCGCGAGAGAGCAACGCCCAGAAGTGGCGGGGCCCGGATGGATTCGAACCATCGACCCACGCCCTTTTAAGGCTTTGCTCCTTCGGCTGCGTTCCCGATTAGTTCTCATTAAGATTCATCTTCGTTCTAACCACATTTTTATCTTGCGATATTTATAAATAGCATAGTAGTATGCTGGCCACCGTGGGCTACCTCTTACTGGATTTTTCCATAGTTGCGCTTATGCTGTTGATCGGAGTGCTTGCCGCGGTGTATTCCGCCAAAAAGAAGAAAGCTAAGAAAAATGGCGGCGCGCGTCCCATCCTCTCTTACCGAAAGATGGGAAACAATGAGGAACCTGAAGACGATCGCGTGGAGTAGCCGATTTAAGAGACTTTTTCATCTAGGGCGATAGATAAACCGCAGCTTTACGGGAGCGATCACGTTCCGCCGTCCCTGTTAAAACCGCACCAAAACGTCGATTTGAGTGAGAGAGCGCAGGCGAATCGCGCCCGAAGCCTGCCCTGCGAAGTCGAAGGGGTTCACTGAAAGAGCCAACGCCCGAAGTGGACGTCGGTTAAAGCGTGGTGAGCCCGGATGGATTCGAACCATCGACCCACGCCTTAAAAGGGCGTTGCTCTACCAACTGAGCTACGGGCCCACTCCAGCATTAAATTTATCATATTCGAACTGGGTAGCCGGAATGACGCCGCTTCCCCTCTGCTTCCGTGATTCAGTTCACTACCCGCCGCACGAATCCCCTGACGCCGATAAAGCTCATGATCGCCAATGCCAGCAGCAAGGCGGCGAAGATCAGGGGCGTAGGCATGTGTGGCACCTGCGGGGTGAGGGCCGTCCTCAGCCCTTCACTCATGTAAACCAGAGGATTCGCCAGCACCAGGATTTGCAGCCACTGTACGCGGGAGAGGACCGCCCAGGGATAGTAGACACATCCCAGAAAGGTGACGGGGACGACGATGATGCCGAAGACCAGCCCGATCTGCTGCGGTTTCACCAGCGTCCCAATGGTGAGCCCCACGGCCCCGGAGGCCAGACAAGCCAGCAGGACCATGGCGGTCAGCAGCGGCCAACTGAATATGTGAACGTGCACCGGGGTGACCGGAATGAAGTAAACCAGCGGAAAAATCACCAGCGCCGCCAATATGCTCTGGATGGCGCTGAAGACGATTTTTTCAATCGCCACCATCTCCACCGGCAGCGGCGCCATGACCCGATCGTGAATTTCGCGCGTGGCCCCGATCTCGATGGAGAGCGGCAGGGCGACGGCCATGATCCCCTGAAAGAATATTCCCACCGCCATCAGGCCGGGCAACAGGACGGTGCCGAAGCTCATGTTCTGGGCCCCCGAGATTCCCTGGCCGATCTTCGGAAAGAGATAGGTAAATACAAAGACAAAGAGCAGGGGATTCATCACCGTGCGTATCAGAAAGGCGACAAACTCCCGCCGCAGGACCCGCCAATCACGCAGCAGCAGGCCGATAAATGCCCGCATATAAGGAAGAGGCTCGTTTGCAGGATGGTTATTCACGTAATTCCCTTCCGGTCAGTGCGATGAATACGGTCTCCAGGCTGGGCTCAATCACCGAGACGTCGCTCAGATGATGGCCAGCAAGGGCCTGGACAATGAGCGGGAGCAATCCATCTCTTCCGTCGGCGCGCACGCGCAGCCCCGCCGCCGTGGGCTCGACCGCCGCAATTCCCGGCAGAGCACGCAAACGGTCCTCCACCTCGGCGGAGGAATCCTTGAGGCGCAGCTCAAACACGGTTTGCGCCCCCACGCTATTCTTAAGCTCCTGCGGGGTATCGCATACCAGGATTTTGCCATGGTCGATGATGGCAACGCGCTCGCAAAGCAAATCGGCTTCCTCCATATTATGGGTGGTCAGCACGATGGTGATGCCGCTCTTGCGCAGCTCGCGGATGATGTCCCACAGGGCCAGCCGGGTCTGGGGATCGAGGCTGGCGGTGGGTTCATCTAGAAAAAGGACCTCGGGGCGATGCGAAACCGCCCGCGCAATCTCCAAGCGCTGCGCCAGCCCGCCAGAGAGGTCGCCGGGAAAGGACTTCACCCGCTCGCTGAGCTTGAACTGCTCCAGCAGCTCCTGCGAACGTTGCCGGGCGGCGGCGTGATTGAACCCATAGTAGCGGCAATGAAAATAGAGGTTCTCCCATACGTTGCAGGAGCGGTCGAGGGTGCGGTATTGCGGCACGACTCCCATGGAGCGGCGCGCCCGTGCCGGCTCTTTCACGGCGTCGATCCCGCCGATGAATACCTGCCCGGCGGTGGGCAGGGCGCGGGTGGTGCACAGGCTGATGGTGGTAGTCTTGCCGGCGCCA
>CAYTQA010000346.1:0-3390 GCA_964439495.1 uncultured Terriglobales bacterium
CCGGCTGATCGGCAAGATTGAGAAGAACCCGGTCGAAGTCGGGACCCTGGACTTCAATCTCTATCGCGACGATCTTTCCACCACCGGGCCCAAGCCGACCGTGAATCCAGGCAAGCTGGAGTTCGACGTGAATGGCAAGGACGTGATCCTGGTGGACGACGTCCTGTATACCGGGCGCACCACCCGCGCGGCCCTCGACGCGTTGTTTGACCATGGACGTCCCGCGCGCGTGCAGCTCTGTGTGCTTATCGATCGCGGGCACCGCGAGCTGCCCATCGAAGCGGCCTTCATTGGGAGGACGATCCAGACCACCACCAATGAAATTATTGAAGTGAAGTTGCAGGAGACCGATCCCAGCGAACAGGTCCTGCTGATGGAAAAAGTTTCCGCGTAGCTCCCTGTCGATGAAAAGCAAAGCCACTCTTTCCCGGCGCAAAGGTGTGCGCACCGCGGTGCGCGGCAAGGCTGTTTCCCGGCGGGATTCCGGGGACCCACGGCTGGAGGCCGCGCCGCACTCCCGCTCTCTTCTCGATATTGAATCGCTCGACCGCGCCGGGATTGAAGACATCCTGGCGCTCACCCGCAAGCTCGACGCCCGCTCCCGTGAGAGCCTGAGCTCCGAACTGCCTTACAAGAGGGTTGCGCTGCTGTTTTACGAGTCCAGCACCAGAACCCGGGTTTCCTTTGAGTTTGCCGCCAAGGCCCTGGGCGTAACCACCTCGGTGATGACCGCCACGGCGTCCAGCATTGAGAAAGGCGAGTCGCTCATCGATACCGGATACACGCTGCAGGCGCATGGCTCCGATTGCATCGTGATGCGGCACCCCAGCTCGGGCGCGCCACATATTCTCGCGCGTCATCTTCAGGTGCCCATCATCAATGCGGGCGACGGAATGCATGAGCACCCCACGCAGGCGCTGCTGGACGCCTATACCATGCTGGAGCGCAAGAAGAGCCTGCATGGGCTCAAGGTGCTGATCGTCGGAGACATTCTGCACAGCCGTGTGGCCCGCTCCAACACGCACCTGCTGACCAAGATGGGAGCGCGAGTCACGCTCTGCGGTCCGGAGCCACTGCTGCCTGAGCTGGCATCCACGCTCGCGCCGGGCGTGCAGGAGGTCCGCGACTTCGAGGTGGCGCTGCGCCAGGCGGACGTCATCATGCTGCTGCGCGTGCAGAAAGAGCGTCTGGAGGGCTTGCAGCTCAACGTCGATGAATACATCCGCAAATATCAGCTTACCGTGGAGCGGCTGAAGCTGGCGCATCCGGACGCCATTGTGATGCATCCCGGACCCATGATTCGCGGGATGGAGATCGTGAGCGAGGTGGCGGACAGCCCGCGCGCAGTGATTCAGAACCAGGTAAAGAACGGGGTCTCGGTGCGGATGGCGGTGCTGCTCAGGGCATTGAAAAAAGCCTGAGTCCGGGAAGGGCTTCGGCCCCGGCACTCATGAAGACCGCCTTCTGGCAAATTGAGGAGCAAGTTTGGCGAGAGAAAAAAAATCGGCATTACTCATCCGCGGCGGCCGCGTGATCGATCCTGCCAGCCAGATCCAGGCGCAGATGGACGTCCTGATCGAGGATGGCCGCATTGCCGCGATGGCCAGGGGCGGAGAGATCAACGCCTCCCGTTGCGAGGTGCTGGATGCGCGTGGCCTGATCGTGGCCCCCGGCTTCGTTGATATCCACGTGCACCTGCGCGAGCCAGGACAGCAGCACAAGGAGACGATTGCGACCGGGACCATGGCCGCCGCGGCTGGAGGGTTTACCTCGGTATGCGCCATGCCGAATACTTCGCCGGTCAACGATTCGGTCGAGATTACGCAATGGATGAAGTCGCCGGAACGCGGCGCCGTGGTGAACGTCTTTCCCATTGCGGCGGCGACTGTCGGCAGCAAGGGCGAGCAACTTACGGATTTTCGCAAGCTCAAGGAGGCCGGGGCGGTAGCGGTGACTGACGATGGCAAGCCCATCCTCGAGGACGCCGTGATGCGCGCGGCCCTGAACGTAGCGCGGCGAGTTGGACTGCCGGTGATACAGCACGCCGAGGACACGCGCCTCACCCAGGGCTGCTCCATGAACCTTGGACCGGTGTCCTTTCGTCTTGGGTTGCGGGGAATGCCGGTGGAGGCGGAATCGCGGCTGGTGGAGCGCGATATCGAATTGGTGAGGGAGACGGGGGCGCATCTGCACGTGGCGCATCTTTCCACCAGCGCCGCATTGGAAGCGGTGCGCCGCGCCAAACGCGAAGGGTTGAATGTGACCTGCGAGGTCACCCCGCATCATCTGGAATTTACCGATGAGGCCATCGCCAGCTACGACAGCAACTGGAAGATGAATCCGCCGCTGCGCTCGGTGGGCGATCGCAACGCGCTGCGCCGCGGTCTGCTGGATGACAGCGTGGATTGCGTGGCCACCGACCATGCCCCTCATGCCCTTCATGAAAAGCAGGTGGAGTTCGATCGCGCGCCGTTTGGTGTCACCGGACTGGAAACCGCGCTGCCGGTAGTGCTCGACCATACCAACCGGGACCTGGGAAAGACGATTGCCCTGTTGAGCATGCGTCCGGCGCAGCTATTGAATCTGGCGGGCCGAGGCGGCCTCGCCAAAGGCGCTTATGCCGATGTAGTGGTCTTCGATCCGGATGAAGAGTGGGTCTTCACCGCGGAAGGATCGAAATCGCGCTCGAAAAATTCTCCATTTTTGGGGCGCAGATTTTTCGGACGCGTGCGCGCCACCGTGGTGGGCGGACGCGTGGTATTCAAGCAGCCCTGATTCGCAGAGATCGGAAGATCAATAGATCAGAAGATCAGACCACTGGAATCCAGCAATTATCACTGAATAATGCCCAGCCGCTTGCCCACTTTCTTCAGGGTTTCGAGGGCCTGGTCCAATTGCGCGCGGGTATGGGTCGCAGTCATGATGGTGCGAATGCGCGCCTTTCCTTCGGCCACGGTAGGGAAGGCGATGCCGGTGGCCATCACTCCTTCCTGAAAAAGCTCCCGTGAAAATTCCATCGCCAGGCGGCCTTCGCCCACGATCACCGGCGTGATTGGCGTCTCGCTCATCGGAGTATTGACCCCGCCAATGTTGAAGCCGAGCGTCCCGAGTTCTTTTTTGAAGTAGCGCGTATTCTCCCAAAGCTTCTCGATCAGCTCCGGCTCCTGTTCCAGCACATCAAAGGCGGCGATGCAGGTGGCCGCCACCGAGGGTGGATGGGAGGTAGAGAACAGGAAGGGGCGGGCGCGATGATAGAGAAACTCAATGAGATCGCGCGATCCGCAGACGTATCCACCGAGCGCGCCAATCGCCTTGGACAAGGTGCCAACCTGCACATCGACGCGTCCATGGACGTTGAAGTGGTCGATGGTGCCGCGCCCGTTGCGTCCC
>CAYTQA010000347.1:0-3381 GCA_964439495.1 uncultured Terriglobales bacterium
CTGGGGCTTTGCCATCGTCAATTTTGTCTGGTGGATCGGTATCGGCCACGCCGGTACCCTGATCTCCGCCATCCTGCTGCTGCTTAAACAGAGCTGGCGTACCTCCATTAACCGCGCGGCGGAGGCCATGACGCTCTTTGCCGTCATGTGCGCCGGGCTCTTCCCGCTGGTGCATACCGGGCGTCCATGGCTCGCGGCCTATTGGCTCTTTCCCATCCCGCTTACCATGGGGGTATGGCCGCAGTTCCGCAGCCCGCTGATCTGGGACGTCTTTGCGGTCTCGACCTATTTCACGGTCTCATTGCTCTTCTGGTTTACCGGACTGATCCCCGATCTGGCCACCTTCCGCGATAACGCCAGAAACAAATTTGCCCAGACGGTTTATGGGATTCTGGCCATGGGCTGGCGGGGCTCGGCCCGCCATTGGGCGCGGTATGAGACTGCGTATCTGCTCCTGGCGGGAATTTCGACGCCGCTGGTGCTCTCCGTGCACACCGTGGTGAGTTGGGACTTTGCGGTTTCGGTCGTTCCCGGGTGGCATACCACTATCTTCCCGCCCTACTTTGTAGCCGGCGCCATCTACTCCGGGTTTGCCATGGTGCTTACGCTGATGATTCCAGTCCGCGCCGCTTTTGGGCTGAAGGACTTCATCACCATGCGCCATCTGCAAAACATGGCGAAGGTGATGCTGGCGACCGGACTGATTGTCGCCTACGGCTACTTCATGGAAGCGTTCATGTCCTGGTACAGCGGCAGCAAGTACGAGCTATTCATGTTCAAGAACCGCGCGTACATGGGCCCCATGGCATGGTCCTATGCCATGCTGATCCTGTGCAACATCCTGCTTCCGCAATCGCTTTGGCTGCGGCGGGTCCGCTCCAATCCGGTGTTGCTCTGGGTCATCTCCATCATCATCAATATCGGTATGTGGCTGGAGCGGTTTGTCATTGTGGTCACCAGCCTGCATCGCGACTATCTCCCCAGTTCCTGGGGGACTTATAAGGCCACGCGTTGGGACTATGCGACGTTTATCGGGACGCTGGGCCTGTTTACCATGTTGTTCTTTATATTCATTCGAATCTTGCCGGTGATTTCGATCTTTGAAGTGCGCGCGTTGTTGCCGCAGTCTCGAGTGAATGAAACCGTACAGGAAAACCTGCAATGATCCGCGAAGGAATTTACGGTCTGCTGGCTGAATTCGATACTCCGGGGGCGCTGCTGCATGCCGCGGAAAGCGCCTATGCCGAAGGCTATCGCAAGATGGACGCCTATACTCCTTATCCCATTGAAGAGGTGGGAGAGGCCATAGGATTTCACAAGAATTATGTTCCGCTCGCTGTATTGATCGGCGGCATTCTCGGCGGCCTGGGGGGATATTCCCTGGAGTATTGGGTTTCGGTGATCGCCTATCCGATTAACGTGGGAGGCAAGCCTTTCCATTCGTGGCCGGCCTTCATTCCCGTGACCTTTGAATGCACGGTGCTGGGCGCCGCCCTTGCCGCGGTGATTGGAATGTTGGCGATGAATGGGCTGCCCATGCCTTATCACCCGGTATTCAATGCCCCCAATTTTGCGCTGGCCAGCAAGGAGAAATTCTTTTTGTGCATTGAAGCCTCAGACCCGAAGTTCGATCTCGCTCGCAGCCGTCAATTTCTGGAACAGCTCGCGCCTCGGGTGGTGACGGAGGTGGAAAATTAACGTTCGTATCAGCAATTTCGCGGCGCGCGGCGCGGGCATGGCGCTCTCTCTCGGGGCTTGCAGCCTGCTGCTCCTGGTCATCGGCTGCCGCCAGGACATGCACAATCAGCCCAAATATATTCCACTGCGCAGCAGCGCCTTCTGGGCGGACGGCCAGGGATCGCGCATGCAGGTGGATGGCACCGTGGCCCGCGGGCAATTGCGGGAAGACGCCTATTATTACAGTGGAAAAATTGGCACCAAGGACGGCGACCGCTTTCCGTTTCTCATCACCGCGGACGTGATGGAGCGCGGACGCGAGCGTTACAATATCTATTGCTCTCCCTGCCATTCGCGGGTCGGCGATGGAAATGGCATGATCGTGCAGCGGGGCTATGCCAAGGCCGCGAATCTGGTTGGGGACCAGCGCATCCTTCATGCTCCGGTCGGGCATTACTACGATGTAATCACCAACGGATGGGGGGCCATGCCGGACTATAAATCGCAGGTGGTCCCGGCGGACCGCTGGGCGATTGCGGCTTATATCCGCGCCCTGCAGATGAGCCAGAACGCTAGCATCAATGACGTCCCCGCCGAGATGCGCGGCAAGATCATGGACCAGCAGCAGATCCAGATTAACGGGGAGTCGCTGAGCGACGCCGAGCTTTCCGGCCAGGGTGGGATGCCGGGGGCTACAAGCCCAAGTTCGGCAACCGGCCCGAATCCGCTGCCTGCGCTCAACCAGCCGGTGGAAGGGCATGCGCGTCCTTCCGCGCCCACCGCGAATCCGGCGGTGCGGCAGAGTCCGCCACAGCCGAATCAGCAGAGCGCTCCCGAGGGAGGTCCAAAGAAGTGAACGGGCATCATCATCATCGTGCTAAAAGCATTCCCACCGACCGCAACGCCCCGGCATGGATGCTCGATCGTTACTTCCGCCCAGCATTGCTGACAGGCGTGCTTGCGCTCATCGTGCTGGTACTGGTGACGCTTCTAGGCGCCAAGGGCACCGCTCAACATCCCGGCGCGCTGGATTATGCGATTCGCGGGTGGCTCTCCGGGTTTCTGCTTTGGACCGGGGCCAGCCTGGGATGCATGGCGCTGCTGATGGTAAACCATCTCTCGGCGGGTAAATGGGGGCTGGTCATCCGGCGCATCCTGGAGGCGGGCAGCCGCACTTTTCCGCTGATGTTCATTTTGGGGCTTCCCATTATGTTTTATGCCCATCATCTCTATCCCTGGACGCCGGAGAACATCGGCAAGCTGGGGGAAGAGGCGCAGCAGGTGGTGCGGCATAAGCAGATCATGCTGAACCTGCCGTTCTTCTATGTCCGGTATTTTCTGTATTTCATTATCTGGTCGGCATTTTCATTTACCCTGAGCCGCTGGTCGATTTTGCGGGATGAAGACCCCATCCGCCGCGACTGGACGAGGATCATGGAGAACCTCAGCGGCATCGGCCTGGTCGTCTATTCGCTTACCATGACCTTTGCGGTGGTGGACTGGGTGATGTCGCTCGATGCCACCTGGTTCTCGACCATCTACGGCCTGATCTATCTTGCGGGACAGGGGCTGACCGCGCTTTCCATCTCGATCATTACTCTGCTGTTGCTGGGCAGGGAAGAGCCGCTGCGGACCATCCTGCGCAAGACCGAATTGCATGATTTAGGCAAGCTGATGCTGGCCTTCGTCATGCTCTATGCCTAT
>CAYTQA010000348.1:0-3358 GCA_964439495.1 uncultured Terriglobales bacterium
CATCTCATGGATTTTGGCGTCGTTGGGCAGATTGTCGGCCACCGCCTGATATCCATGGCGCAGGTCTCCGGCGCGGAATGGAGTGTCCATCACCTCCATTGGCGTAGGCTGGCCGCGCTTGGAAGGACGGTCTTCTACGGCCAGCGGGAGCGCATCCTGGATATCGGGCACGTATTTCTGGAAGACCGCCAGCTTGCCGCTCTCCGCTTCATTGCGGACCATCACCGCCCCTCCATAGGAGGTCTTCACCCCCAGAATGTCGTCGAGATAGGTTTCATAAGGCGCGAAGATGATATCGAACCTGGGATTCACCAGGTCCAGCCACGCCAGATCGCTTTTGAAATAGTCGTCGGTGAGCAGGGCGTCCGCCCGCAGCCGCAGGAAGGCGGCAAAGTCCCGGTCGGGAGAAAGCGCCGCGGCCTCGCGCAAGGCCCTGGCGGCGGGGATCAGAAACTGGCGGTAAGCCACATGATAAGGAATCCCCTCCAGCGCGCCATCGCTGTTTCGCCGGACGATGGTGTACGGGCTGTAGATCTCGTCCTTCTTCTCCGGGTGCTCCTTCACATATTTTTCGATCTGGTCGCGCGTGAGCCCCTCCGGATACAGACCGCGATCGGGCGAATAGGGCTGCGTGCCCACAAAAGCCTTGTTGTTGTCGGTCAGGTCGAAGCGGCTGCCGTTAATGATGAGATAGCGCGCGATCATCCTGTCCGCCGGACGCGATGAGTTCTTCAGCCGCTTGTAGAGCGCCAGCCCCTGCGGATCGCTCTGCCGCCAGTAAATGTCCTCGATGGAATACGAGGCCTCCACCAGCTTTTGCACCATCTGCCGCTCGCGCGCGCTGAGGTGGGACGAGTCGAAGGGCATGGGCACGCGTTTGTATTTCATCAGCCGCTCCCGCAGATCGGGGACGACGGCCAACGACTTGGGGGCAAACTTCGACACCCCGGACATGCTGCGTCCATGCGTTGTGGTGGATTTCTTCCCGGTGGAGCTCGCTCCCTGGGCCGGGGCGGCGGGGCCCTGCGCCAGAGCAGCGCCGCAAAGTAAAAGGACAACCAGAAGCACTGCCGTGTTTGCTTTTCTCATGATCGGTTCGCTCGCTTCCATGTAACTGGCGATGATAACAAAGCCCAGTTGGTATGATGGGGCAAATCCTCTATGCCGGTCCGCACTTCAGCTCCTCAAACCTTTCTTGTCGACGCCGACGATACGCTTTGGGAGAACAATATTTATTTTGAGCGCGCCATCGCCAAATTCATCTCCTTCCTGAATCATCACGAATACGCGCCGGAGCAGGTCCGCGAAAAGTTGAACGAGGTCGAGCGCGCATGCATCGTGAAGCACGGTTATGGCATGCACAGCTTCGCCAATGCGCTGGTGGACACATTTGAATGCCTCAACGTCGGGCCGGTGACGCCGGAGCTGCACCAGACCATCCGCGGCTTTGCCTTCGAAATCGCGGAGTGTCCCATGGAGATCATTGCCGGAGTGCCGGAGACGCTGGCGCATCTCTCGCAGGGCCACCATCTGATCCTGCTCACCAAGGGCTCGTCCGCCGAGCAGATGGGCAAGATAGAGCGCTCCGGGCTGATGGAGTACTTCAATGCCTCTGAAGTTGTCGTCGAAAAAGATCCCGCAACCTACAGCCATGTCGCTGAAAAGTATGGCTTGGACCGGTCGTCAACCTGGATGGTGGGCAACAGCCCCAAATCGGACATCAACCCTGCCCTCTGCGCCGGGCTCAATGCGGTTTTTGTCCCCCATGACAATACCTGGATCCTGGAGCACGAGGAGCTTGCCCACCCGCCATCGCCCGGCCAGAGGCTTTTGCAGATCGCGCGTTTTTCGGAGCTGCGGCAATACTTCTGAAATTCCTGCCCGTCCCTGATGTGAACGAATGATGTTAGTATTTCCAGCGATGGCTGGTACTCACAAACCGACGCGCGCGAAGCAGTCTGCGCTCATCAAAATACCCGCCATCGTCAGCGCCGCCTTTCTGGTCGGCTCCGCCTTTGCCGAGTGGCCGTTGCTTTATTACCACTTGCTGCGCATCGTGGTCTTTGCCTCTGCTTTGTATATCGCGTGGTATTGCAGCCGCACGCGTCATCAGGCCTGGGCCATACTCATGGTGATTGTCGCCGTGGTCTACAACCCGATTTACATTATTCGCTTTGACTCCAATCAGTGGCACGCACTCGATCTGGTGGCCGCCCTCCTGCTGTTTATCTCCGCCCTTTGTTTTCCGGAGCCCCGGGAGACAAAGAGGGTGCGCACCCGCTTCGATTAATCTCTCCTTCTCTCTGCTTTCCGCGCTACACTCGTGCCCATGTCCCGCAAAGCGGCGCGCATGAAGACCGTCAATCTGGAGGAAGGCATGCCCGGCGTGGAAACCGCCCGCCTGCGCATGCAATATGAGTTGACTGCCGCCCGCAATGATAAATATGCGGCCGTCAAATTCATTCATGGCTATGGCTCCAGCGGAGTGGGAGGGGAGTTGCGCATTCAACTCCAGCAGGAGCTTCGCCACGCCATGCGCAACAGCACCATCCGCGCCATCATCCCGGGCGAAGACTGGCGCATCTCCGACGAGAGGACCTGGGAGCTGCTGAAAAAATATCCGGAATGGAAGAGCGATCCCGACCTGGGCAGAAGAAATCAGGGGATCAGCATCGTGGTGCTTTGAAATTCAGAAGTTTCAAGTTGCGAGTTTCCAGTTTCAAAAGCGAATAAATATCATGATTCCGAGAAGCGCAGCGACGAGGAATTCCCATAGTGAAATGGAATCTTTCCCCTTTCGAGCCATTACTCTTGATCATCGCTGAAAAGCTTGTGACCGCATCTATGCCCTTTGCTCTCTCGGGGTCCTTCGCTCGCACTACGTGCTCGCTCTGGATGACAAGGTGAAGAGAGTTGGTAAATGTTAACCACACAACCCTTAATTCCTGTCATCCAGAGCGCCGCGCGAGGCGAGCGTGCGAGCCAAGCGCAAGCGAAGGACCCGGGAACGCCCTGTCCATAATTGCCGCTTCAGGCTTTCCGACCAACCCTTACACTGGAAGTTTTCGAGTTTCCGGTTTGCGAGTTTCCAGTTTCAAATATTCATGTTTTGTCATTCCGAGAAGCGTAGCGACGAGGAATCCCTATCGTAAATGGAGTGCTTGCTGCTCTCTCTCTCGTCGTTGAAAAGCTCGTAACTGCATTTATGCCCGGTACTCTCTCGGGGTCCTTCGCTCGCACTACGTGCTCGCTCTGGATGACAAGGTGAAGATGACAAGGTGAAGAGAGTTTGTAAATGTTAACCACAACCCTTAATTCCTGTCATCCAGAGCGCCGCGCGAGGCGAGCGTGCGAGCCA
>CAYTQA010000349.1:0-3349 GCA_964439495.1 uncultured Terriglobales bacterium
CGTCATAGGGGAGCATCAAAAAATTACGCAGTTCGTTCGACATGAGTCTCCTTGAAATGGGTGTGAATGAACAGTCAGGGTGAAGAAATCAGATTATAGTGGAGCTCGCGCTCTCGCCAATTAAAAGGTGTGATGAAGTGTATGAAAGGAATTTATGGCTGCTAAGCCGAGGTCAGGGCAGGCCGATTTCCACAGGAGCGGATGGGGGACAAATAGCTGCGGGCCATTTGTCCCTCGGGTTCAATGGCGCTTATGCCGCCGCGACGCTGTCGCGCAGGCTGCGTACACGGTCATGCGCGGCCTGGATGGCGGCCTGCTGGCGGCGAATCACAGCGATCAGGTTCTCCGGCAGCTTCTCTTTAGTGGCTTCCTCATAGACCTTTTTGGCGCGGTCCTCGCCCATTTCCACGCTTGCAAGTATGGCGTGATCGCCTCCGCCAAGGTTCGCCTTTAAGTCAAACCATGCGCGGTGCAGCGCCCCGGCAATGCTGCCGCTTCGGTCAGGGTCGTGCTCTCCCAGATGTTGCGCTTCCTGCTCCAGTTCTCCGGCAAACTGCGCCCGTTGCAAGCTCTGCTCATTGAAGAACTGTCTTAAACTAGGATTGCTAACATGCTCGGCGGCATCGCGATATCCATTTTGGCCGTCGCGGCAGCTCTCAATCAGAGTATTCAGGACGTGAAGAACGTTGGATTGGTTCATAGCTCCCTCCTGTGTATGTGAGGCGTAAACGGTGGTAAAGTTTGCACCGAGATTGAATTGAATCCAGAGATTGTGAACGGAGAAGACGATGGTCCGGCATCTGCGATGGAATGAAATCGAAAATGAATTCCTGAAACCCGGCCTGGAGCGGCAATGCGTCCATACCGGCCAACTCACGGTGGCGCGCGTCCTGCTCAGGAAAGGGGCCGTGGTCCCCGAGCACAGCCACATGAATGAGCAGGTCACATATATCCTGGAAGGCTGCCTGCGGTTTCACCTGGAAGGAAAGATCGTGGACGTTCATGCCGGGGAAGTGCTGTGCATCCCGCCCAACCTGCCGCATTCCGCCGAGGCGCTGGAGGACACCGTCGATCTGGATATCTTCAATCCTGTCCGCCAGGATTGGGTGGAGAAGACCGACGCCTACATCCGCTGAAGCAAAAGAAATATTCACCACGGAGACACAGAGGCACAGAGAAAAAAGGAAATTCAATTCACCACAGAGGCACAGAGACACAGAGAAAGAGAGAAGAATGAATTCCGGATTGGGCACAGCAAAAGAACATCTCCACAAAGAACTTACGGAAGCGGTGATTGGGGCTGCGATTGATGTCCATCGCGTACTCGGGCCAGGACTCCTTGAATCAGCATACGAACAATGCATCTGCCACGAGCTGACGTTGAGGAGAATCGGCTTTCAACGGCAAGTCGAACTGCCAGTACTTATAAGAAGGTAAAACTGGATTGTGGCTACCGAATCGGTCTATTGGTCGAAGATGTTGTTGTCGTGGAACTAAAGTGTGTCGAGCGCATTGAGCGAATTCATGAAGCGCAGCTATTAACGTACCTGCGTCTCAGTGCGAAGCATGTAGGTCTCATCATCAATTTCAATGTACCCGTGCTGACGGACGGAATTCGACGACGCGTCCTTTAATCTTTATATTTTTTTCTCTTTCTCGATTTTTCTGTGTCTCTGCGATGAATATCCTGTGGTGAATTTGCATTCCATCGAAGACTTTCTCACCCCTCAGCTTTTCTTTTTCTCTGTGCCTCTGTGTCTCTGTGGTGAACTGGCTATTGAATCAGGCGGTCGCCCTGACCCGGTGCTTCCAGCGCGACCGTACAAACCAGAGAATCAGCGCCAGCAGTACGGCGCCGATCACCTTATCGAATTCGTGGAAGTACTTGCCGAGGTAGCGCCAATTTTCTCCCGCCTTCATTCCCAGATACGCCAATCCCAGGCACCAGGGCCAGGAACCCAAAAATGTGTAGAGGTGAAAGCGCAACTGGGGCATGCGCGCCACACCCGCGGGCAGGGCGATGAAGGTCCGCACTACCGGCAGCAAGCGGCTGAGGAAGACGGTCGCGTTGCCATAGCGAGTGAAAAAACGATCCGCCAGATCAAGCTCATTGCGGCTGAGCAGGATATACGATCCATATCGCTCCACCAGCGGGCGTCCGCCGTAATATCCGATGGCGTATGCGACCGCGGAGCCGAGATTGCAGCCCAGCGCTCCAACCGTCGCCACCAGCAGCAGATTGAATCTGCCGGTATAGACCAGATAGCCGGCGAAGGGCATGATCACCTCCGAGGGCAGCGGGATGCACGCCGATTCGATCGCCATGAGCAGCAGAATGCCGAGATATCCGGTCGAGGAGATCACGGCAATTACGAACACTCCAAGCCTGGTAATGATTTTTTCAGCCATGAGGAAATTATGTGATTGAGAAATTTAAAATTGAGTGATTTGGACGGGCGCGCCTTACAAATTCAATACCGGTCGTCCGCTTATTAACTTACCAGAATTAAGGTCCGCTCTCCTGGCTAAAAGTCGTGCGCATCCTGCGTATAGGTATAACCGGGGATGCTGGCGCCGGCGGTGTCCTTCTGCACCTTGACCCGCACGGTGTCCGTCTCCGCCGCATTTCCATCCGCCTGACGAAGGATCGCATACTGCGTGAATAGTTCGTTATAGAGCTTGGTGACCAGAAAATTCCTGCCGTTGGAGTCGTTGCGCCAGACCTGTCCGAGTTGGATTGCCTTCACAGCCATGCGAATAGCCTATCAAATGCAGCGCATGCCTGGGGTATCACGAAAGTGTCAGGCCTGGAAGATGCAAAATCTCAATATTCATGTGGGCCCAAGGCGCGGTCTCTTGCTTATGCCCATTAAAACCCGCTTATCCTTTTCTTCGTGCGGTCGAAAATATTGCGCGCAGCGCTCTCTTCTGCTGCGGCCACCGATTTGCATTTCCACTCTTGATACGAGAACATAGACAGTTTGCAATCTCATTCATGGAAGTTCAGGGAGCGTACCAGAGGGCATGGCCAAGAAAACCGAAAAAAAGAGCACCGCAGTTACCGCAAAGATCCCCCCTGCCAAGGGCAAATTAGGAATCATGATTCCCGGCATGGGGGCAGTTGCGACCACATTTGTCGCCGGCGTGGAGGCGGTGCGTAAAGGCCTGGCAAAACCGATCGGCTCGCTTACCCAGATGGGCACCGTCCGCCTCGGTAAGCGCACCGAAGGCCGCACCCCGCTGATTAAAGACTTCGTGCCGCTCACGCCTCTCGAAAACCTGGTCTTTACCGGGTGGGACCTCTTCGAAGACGACATGTACACCGCCGCCACCAAGGCCGGCGTGCTGG
>CAYTQA010000350.1:0-3340 GCA_964439495.1 uncultured Terriglobales bacterium
AATCGCGCCCCAGTACGCAACAAATTCTGGGGCGCAAGTAATGAGGTTAGCACAATCAAAATACCCATGCAACCTTCGTCATGGCGTATTTCGGCCCACTTTTCCCTCCCCCGGAGCTGCCTCAAAGCTGCGCCTCCGGCGAGTCGCTGTCCATCTTGGCCGAAATGAGTTCTACTACTTAGGATGGACCGCTTATTCCATGGTTTCTGACAATAGATCGCTTTTCCTGGGACATCGAAAGACTAAGAATAAATGAGAATGACTCGCAGACAACGGACTGGACTGATTACCGCAACGCTTGCCGCCGGAGCGATTGCGCTGGTGGGCGGTTTGCTGTATCTGCATGGGGCCGCCGCGCCGGAGGTGGCGCGATTACTGCCTGAGGCCGATACCATCCTCTACTTCAACCTGAGACCGGTGCGCCTGCTCACCAACCTGGGGGAAAAACAATTCAGCCATGAGCCGGAATATGAAGATTTCGTTCACCAGACCGGCTTCCAGTTCGAGCACGACTTAGATGAAGGCGCCTTCGCCATCCACCATTCCTCCGCTTCGCCGGATGGCGCGGCCTCCGAGGACTCCGCGCGTTATTCCGAGGTCTTTACCGGACGCTTTGACTCCGCCAAAGTAGCTGCCTACCTGCAAAAGCTCTCCGCGTCCACCGAGCGTTATCGCGCACACGATATTTACAGCATCCCCCATGAATCCCGCATGGTCCGGGTCTCCATCCTCACCTCTGACATGGTGGCCATCTCCAATACCAGAGATCCCGCCACGATTCATCACATCATCGATCAATACGAACGGTCGGCATGGCCGCTGGGCGGACCTTCCCTGCTGGCGCGCTATTATCACGAGGTCCCCACCGGCAGCCTGGCCTGGCTGATCAGCGATGCTCCTCATCCGGAGAAGCCGGCGCTCCCGGAGCTCTCGCTCAGCCAGCTCGTCTCGCAATTTTTAGGCAATGGAGCGATCGTATGCTCGGTCCGATATACCACCGCAATCCACCTGCGCACCGACAGCTTTGTCTCCGGAGAACAGGCCAGCCATCTCGCCGGGCAGCTTAACACCACGCTCGATCTCTTGCGGGACTTCGATAAAGGGACGCAGCCCAGCGCCCCCGATCCCGATCTGAAGGCCGCCATTGACAGTATCAGGATCGAGCAGGGCCGCGACCGGGTCTCCATTACCGCGACCCTGCCTCCGGCGCTGCTCACCAAATTATTCGAAAGCTCAATCTCGGGCGAGGAAGCTGCACCTACTCCGGGCCCTGCCAAAAAAGAAACCAGGCCAAAAGAAAATCCTCCCCGGCATCGGCCGAGGAGGACTCAGTAGGAAACCACACGATGTGGAAATCAGGAGCCGCCGCTGGCGGTATTGAAGCTGAGGCGGGCGGAGGTGCTGCGCATGAAGCGATATGGATTGACCGGGGTGTTGTTGATCCGCACTTCATAGTGCAGATGCGGGCCGGTGCTGCGGCCGCTCTGTCCCACATACCCGATGACGTCGCCGCGATGCACTAATTGCCCTTCGCTCACGGCAAAGCTGGAGAGATGGCCGTAGAGCGTGCTTAGGCCGTAGCCATGGTCGATCACCACGGCGCGTCCATAGCCCTTCACGAATTGGGAGAGCCTGACCTCGCCATCTGCGGGAGCTATGATCGGGCGTCCCTCATTGGCCGAGATATCGATGCCGGTATGGAATGCGCCTTCTCCGTTAAATGGGTCGATGCGCTCCCCAAAGGAGTCGGTGATGCGTCCTTCGACCGGCCATAAATTAGGGGCGGAAGAGAGCCGCACCCAGTCTGCCATGGTCAAGTGCGGAGCATTCAGGCCGCTGCTTACCACGCTGGCCGCCACCCCGCTGAGGGCGCTCCGTTTGAGGGAATACAGCAGATCGATGGATTGATAAAAACGGTCGCGCTCCGGCTCGTCCACCGCCGTGACATGCTGCACCGGATCGCTCTTCAGGCCATAAATGGTCGAAACTTCACTGGCCAGCGATCCCAGGGAGGCCACCTGCACTTCCTTGTCTTCCGCTACCTCTTCCAACTGCTTGTAATCCTTGTTCAAAGCCTCTTTTTGCAGGCGCAGCTCATTGAACTTCGACACCTTCATCAGCATGCGCGTATACGAGCCCACCATCCCTGAGATGGTCAGCATCCCAATCACCGCGCCCACCAGGAAGGTATACAGGTAATGCATGGGGATGGGGACCTTCAACAGTTGGCCCTCGGCGTCCCGCGCTACCAGCATGATGTAATAACGCTTTCGCAACTCTTTCCTCCGGGCTGATGGCAGGTCAATCATGACCATCAGGCCCACAACTTGAGCAAGGTACCTGGGCGATCATGGCCTGCCCACTTTAAAGCCAAACTTCAAGACGTGTGGATCGCGGTCAAAAACTAACAAAATAGATGGAATAGGGTCAACCTGACCAAAGTCACGGCCCTTATGGGCATGTCCTCTGGGTCAAAAATGAATGGGGCCTTGGGAACGGGGCCGGAATCGGGATGAGTAACCAGTTAGCAACCTTTGGGAGCATGGTCCTGACAGGATGCTCATATAGAATAAATGCTGATGGTCTTCTTGCAAAGCGGGTCAATCCAGCCAGGAGATATGCCGTGAGCACAGAGCCTACCCCTGCCCCCACGGACAGCCTGGATCTAAGCGTCAATTTCGCCGGAATCCACTTCAAAAATCCGGTGATCGCCGCCAGCGGGACATTCGGCTATGGGGTCGAATTTGAAGACATTGTCGCCCTGGAAAAGCTGGGCGGCCTGGTGGTAAAAGGCCTTTCCCTGGAGCCGATGGCCGGCA
Organism: uncultured Terriglobales bacterium; assembly: GCA_964439495.1. Lineage (GTDB taxonomy): Bacteria > Acidobacteriota > Terriglobia > Terriglobales > Acidobacteriaceae > CAYTQA01. Next base: position 2,820 of record CAYTQA010000350.1, read on the forward strand.
ACGCCCCTCCACGCATGTTTGAAACCTCCGCTGGAATGCTGAATGCCATCGGGCTGCAGAATATCGGCGCCCGTGCCTTTGTCGCGGAGAAGCTGCCGCTGCTGGGCAAAAAAAAGAACATCGTGGTCATCGCCAACGTATTTGGCCATAGCCGCGAGGATTACCAGAATGTCATCCGGATATTGAATGAAGGGGAGGGCCTGGCCGCCTACGAGTTGAACGTCTCCTGCCCTAACACCCAGCAGGGTGGCGCCAGCTTTGGCAGCGATCCGCGGATGCTGGATGAAGTGGTTGCCGGGGCCAAGGCCGTCTCGCGCCGTCCCATCATCGTGAAGCTCTCGCCTAATGTGACCAACATCGCCTATATGGCACGCGTGGCGGAGAGCGCTGGAGCCGACGCCATCTCCCTGGTCAACACCTTTGTGGCGCTGGCCATTGATGCCGCGACCCGCCGCCCTCGCATCTCAAACTTCACCGCCGGACTCTCCGGGCCGGCCATCAAGCCGATTGCATTGCGCATG
>CAYTQA010000351.1:0-3326 GCA_964439495.1 uncultured Terriglobales bacterium
TCAGGTGCATGTACATCTGTCCCTTATCGTCGACCGCGCCGCGGGCATAGATGTTTCCATTGCGCTCCGCCGGCTCAAAGGGAGGGGTATGCCATTCATCAAGAGGATCGGGAGGCTGGACATCGTAGTGGCCATAACAAAGCACGGTCGGCTTGCCCGGAGCATGGAGCCAGTCGCCATAGACCAGCGGATGTCCCGCGGTCTGGATCAGTTGAACGTTTTCGATTCCGATGCGCTTGAGATCGTCGGCCACAAACTGGGCCGCGCGCTGTACGTCCTTTTTGTGGTCGGGAAGCGTGCTGATGCTGGGAATGCGAAGCAACTCTTTCAATTCATTTAGAAAACGCTGCTGATTTTCTTTTGCGAATGCGATAGCGGATGAAGACATATTAGGAGAGCTCCTGAGTGGCAGGATAAACCTCACAGTATACAAGGCCAGGAGCGCTTATAAGGCTGGAAACCGCCGCTCAGGAGACACTACGCATCTGGGGCCCTTCTTCGCGCATAAAGCGATGCGGCGAGAACTCCGACAAATCAAAGCGCGGCGATCGTCCCTGGATGAGATCTGCCATGCATTGTGCGGTGATGGGAGCAAGCAAAATTCCGTCGCGATAATGGCCGGTCGCGACAAAATATCCTGGCACCGGAGTGGCGCCCAGAATCGGGAGATCGTCGAGGCTGGCGGGACGCAAGCCTGCCCAGGCTTCATGGATGCGGGCCTCTCCCAGTTGCGGGACAAGATTGGCCGCCATCTGATGAAGCTTCTGGATCACCTCCGGCTGAACGCTCTTATCGAAGCCGGCCTCTTCCAGTGTGGCGCCAATCAGGATGCGCCCGTCCTTGCGTGGAACAAGGTAAATTTGTGAGCTCCGTACCACGTGGCTGAGAAGCGGACGCTGCTGGGGGATTACATCCAATATCTGCCCTTTCACAGGCCGGACCGGGAGCGCAACCTCTGCAATTTCTCCCGCCCACGCGCCGCAGCAATTCACCACCACCTGCGAGGAATAAGAGGAGCGCTCCGTGCGCACACCCGTCACCACTCCATTTTCGAGGATGAGATTTCGGGCCGGGCTCCCGCCATGGACGTCCACTCCAAGATGTTTCGCTGCGATCAGGATTGCCTTCATCAGCAATCGCGGATCGAGCCATTGTTCCTCCAGACGATATGCCGCGCGTCCGTCAAGATCCAGCGCGGGCTCCAGTCGTTTCGCGTGTTCGACCGAAAGCTCGGCCCCGTCGTTCCCAACTGCAGGAGAATCGGCGATGCGGAGCGCTCCCCTCTGCTGGAAATCCACATTGATTCCGCTGGAATCCTCCAGCTCGCGCACAAACTCCGGATACAGCGCTGCGCTTGCCTGCGCAAACCGGAACAATATGCCGGGGTTCCCTTCTTCGAAGGGCGCCAGCATTCCCGCCGCGGCATACGAGGCCTCGCGTCCCGGTTCGCCACGCTCCAGGACCAGAACGGAATATCCCGCTCTTCGCAAGGTAATGGCCAGGGAGAGGCCGATAATGCCTCCGCCCATGATGATGGCATCCCAGGTTTGCACAAATTTATTTTAATTGAAGTGGAAGATCTGAATTTCAGGGAGTGCGGGTGCGATGAACCAAATTGTTTTGCTCTTGGTCCTTCGCGGCTTCGGAGACCGGTTCTACTAACTTCGAGGTCACAATGAGCCGATCCGGAGCGGGTCCGATGTAGTAAGTGGGATAACAGGTAATCAGGGTCAGTTTCGCTTCCCTTGATGGGGCCAGCACCGAAAGATCGGTGGGTTTCACGATTTTTTTGCCGGTGACCTCGTAGGTATAAGTGTGCCCCCGTCTGCGTACCAGGATCTGGTCGCCCTTGCTCAATTCATAAATATGGCGAAAGAAAGTATCGCGATGGGCGGAGATCACGGCGTTGCCAATCTCGCCGGGAGCAGGGGTGCTCTTGATATGGCCCGGCCCAAGCGACAACTGCTTGTGCGAAGTCCCCTCTACCATAATGACATCGAGATTGATTTTCGGAATGGAAACGCGGGTGAGCCCGTCATCATGGATTGCAGCCTGAGTTGCGGAGGCGACATTGGACGCCTGCTTCTGCTGCTCTGCCCATTCGTGGGCCAGTCGTCGCTGCTCCCGGTACATGGAAAAATAAGAAAATCCCACATACGCCAGAAGAAAACATCCGATCAGCACTGCAATCAGCGAGAGCGAACGTCTGGCTAGAAGCTGAGTCATTGGTCCGCCCCTCCGGATTGCGGCAACAAAAAAGTAAGATGCCAGAATCCTGAGTACCGCAACTGTGGTTTACCGGTTGCCAGCGGGCCGGGTACGCAGGGCAGAGATCAAGCCCCCGATAAGCACCCCAAAACCAATCACCGAAAGCAGCGGAAGCGAGCTTCTTGCATCCGGTAGCATGTTCATTTCCGAGCTGCCGCGAGGAGAGGCTTCCCCGCCCGGGTTCGATTGGCCCTGATTCGATGGATTGCTCTGCTGCTGCCTGGGTGTTGCCGGATTGCCGGGCTGCTGCTGTCCGGTCCCGTTTTGGGCCTGAGGCAGGATCGTGAAATGTACCTCGGCCTGAGTGCCTGCAATCGGAAGATTATTGGCATCAATCATCTGGACAATCAGATCGTGGGTGCCAGGGGTCAGTCCCGTAAAGTTATGGGATGTATCGGTGGTATGGACAGGGTCCCCGGCGTCCATACGCAGCTCAAATGTGGGGATCGGAGCAGAGCTTGGCTGGAGCTGAACATATTGAACAGCCACGAAATTCTGCTTCAATCGGGCGCCGTCCTTGGGGGAAATGATCCTCAAAACGGCAGCCCCGCTTGGGGTCGTTCCATGGGTTTGTGACCAGGCCCTGGTCAGATTATGCCGGGTAAAAAAGGCAAAACCCACCATCAGTACGAGCAAGAATCCGATATTACGAAGGCGACGCATGTGGCATGAACCCTTTGGGTACAATTCTGTGAACTTCTTTACACACTATCAGCAAAGACTTACACGCATGTTTGCCAATCGCGGATCGAAAACCAAGTCGATTTCGAGAACAAAATCCTCGTTAACTCTTTGGTTAACAGTGTAATAGCCGCCAAACAGCAGCCGCGCCGCTCTTTGCAGCCTGGACATTTATGTGCAATTTCATAGCCCAAGTTGCTGTCCGGAGTACATTTTAAAGGATTTGGACGTAAGTAATGGAAAAAAAAGCAGAAAGAAATTGACCTACTTACGTTCTTTCACAAGAATGTAACCAGCAACTCACAATGAGGAACCAAAATTATGTCCGAACAGCAATATCAGGATTATCAGACAGTGGAAAGCCGGTTTCCTTCTTT
>CAYTQA010000352.1:0-3311 GCA_964439495.1 uncultured Terriglobales bacterium
AGAGCCGGAAAGCAGTTACTGGTGTTTGGTGCTGGTCGCGCTGGCGGCAATCGGCCTGTCGCTATGGCGCAGGCAGGCCGGAGTGGCGCTTTTGCTGGCCTCCGCGCTTTATTTCTCTCTTCGGTATATTCGTTTTCAGAGTCTGTTCGCGATCGTCGCAGTGATCGTGGGCGGGGCAATCCTTACGGAAGCAGTCACGTATTATCGCCAGAAAAACAATGGCTTCTTCAGTCTGGATGCGCTGCGCACATTGCCGGTCCTTCCCGCAGCCATGGCGCTTATGACCGTGGCCTTTCTTGTGCTTGCCTGTGTGCGCATCAGCGACCTTACTTCGAATCGCTATTACGTGCTTTCCAGCTCGACCTCGGTATTTGGGCCGGGAGAATCCTGGTGGTTTCCGGAGCGCGCCGCCGCATTCATCGAACGCGAAAACCTTCCCGGAAATATCTTTGAGGATTACCAGACGGGCGGATTCCTGAGCTGGCGGCTTGGCCCGAAATATCGCGACTATATTGATGGCCGCGCCGTTCCCTTTGGGACTGCCTTATTCATCCATCATCAGGAGCTGCTTGCCGCGTCTCCCGATTCCCCGGCGTGGCAATCGGAGGCTGACAGCCGGGACATCAACGTCCTTTTCTTCTCGCTGGCGCGCTTCGGGGGGTTGGGCGCAATCAACTTGCAGTCATATTGTCAGAGCACGGCGTGGCGTCCCATTTATTTGGATGAAGTCTCAGTGGTCCTGCTTCGCAACCGACCGGAGAACCGTCCCTGGCTCGACCGCTTGCAAATCAACTGCCACAAGCAACAGTTCATGCTGAAACCACCGTTCTCGCGCACCGATTTCTTCAATTTTTGCGCGAATACCGGCGCCGTACTCTATGTGATGGGACAAGACCAGGAGGCACTGGCCGCTCTTGATAGTGCCGAATCTATCTACCCCTTCGATCCCGGGGTGCACCTGACTCGCGCCCAATTATTTCAGCAGGAGCATCATCTCGATCAGGCTGAGCGGGAATATCGCGCGGCATTGTCGCGGAAGCCAACCGATGCAGCCTGGTATGGACTGGGACGACTGTACGCGTCCGAGCATCGCTACGACGAGGCGGCGCAGGCCATCGAGATCTCCGCGAAGCTTTCCTTCCATCCCTACAACAATTACAAATCCCTCGGGATGGTGGATCTGGCATTAAAACAACCCAGACACGCATTGGAAGCCTTCTCGCTTGCTGAAAAGCAGAGCCCGTTCCATGGCGATGCGGCGGTCCTGGGGAATGAATTTCTGGCCCAGCTTGAGGATGGCCGGGCGGAGGCGTGGCGCAACCTGGGAGAATCACAGAAAGCGATCGCCGCCGAACAACGCGCGGTGGAGCAAACCCCGGAGAGTCCTGCCCGCTGGAACAAACTCGCCGACTTGCGCCAGTCCGCCGGAGAGGACCAACTGGCGCAACAGGCACGGCAACGCGCCCGCGAGCTGACCTCACAGGCGGCGCTGCCGAAGTAATTGCGCGGACGGCAAGTCTCTCTTGACCCAGATAACTTCCGGGTTCCTCAACTCTGCACTGGAACTACCTTGGTGCCTTTTCTGCGAAACTCGAAGCGTAAGGTCCATTGGCTGGGAACGCTTCGGCCATCCACCTGCGCGGGCGTGAATTGCCAGCCGCGCGCGGCTTGCAGGGCGCGCTCCGCAAAATAGCGGCTTGAGCCCGGGGCCTCGAGCGCCGCTCCCACAACTTTCCCTGAAGCGTCCACATGGACCCTCACCCGCACCCGGATGGTGCCATGAATGGTGGCCTGGGCCCGCCGGGGGACGTCGGGCATGACCTGGTGGACCACCGTTCCCTTCACCACCTGACCAGCCGGCGGCGCCGTCACTTTTTGTGGATGAAGATGGGAAGAAGCAGCGGCGCCATTGGAAGTTTGGGGCTTCCGTATCACTGCGGTTGTGGCAGGTGTCTGCCGTGGCTGCGAGCGATGAGTGAGCAATCGTATGCCGGCCAGGATCGCCACCAGCAAGATCCCGATTACGATCACCGGCAAAATGGAATGCCGCCGCGCCGGTGTAGACCCATTCCTGGGCGCCGGTGTTTTTTGCATCCCGGACGCAGGGATGGGCTGCGGCGTGGGACGCTGGACCTTTTGCGGCGCAGGCGCGTTTTCAGGTGTGATGGCCGCGGGTTGCGGAGACACGGTTGAGGCGCCCTGTTGCAATCGTGCCGCGATGTTGGCTACCGTCCATCGCCGCCGTGGATCGCGCACCAGAGAGTGCCGCGCGATGTCCAGGAACGGCTGGGGCAAGCTCTGGGGCAGCGCCGGCTCGCTCTGGCTGCCTGCTTCCCATCCGGAGAAATGCTGAGTCAGGGCCACCACCATGGCCATGCCTATTCCCCAAACGTCCGCGGCGGTTGAAATCTCTCCCCTGGCGGCTTCCGGCGGATGAAAGATGCTGAGGGTACCCAGGCTGCAACTCGATTCCCCAACCTGGCAAAGCCCATCGCTGGAAATTCTGATTTGATCATTCACCACCATGATGTTTTCAGGCTTGATGTGCCCATGCACAAAACCTTGGCCGTGGACGTAGGCCATGGCATCCAGCACAGGCTGCAGCATCTCGGTTGTCTCGGCGGTCGTAAGCGGCCGGTGAGGAAGGATTTTCGAGAGATCGTCTTCGGCGTAGTCCATCACCACATAAAGCAGCTCCGTACTCTCCAGCTCGCAGCGCCCCCACTCGAAGAGGCGGACCAGGTGAGGATGCGACAATCCTCCGGCAAGCTCCCATTGCGAGAGCTGCAACGCCACGTTTTCCGGAGTCACCGCAATTAATTTAATCACCGCTTTGCTGGCCGGCTGCTCATCGCGTCCAGTAAGGAATACCGCGCTGTGGTCCGATCCGCCCAAATAATTGCGCAGGTGGAATTTCCCGGCAACCACCTGGCCTTCCCACCTTTTCCATGCTTCCGACATCCTGCTACACCACCCCTGTAAGGTTAAAAGTTGCAACTCTTCGGTCCTCTATGCGGAAGAGCCTGCTTTGGCAATTGTAAACGCCAGGCGGGCCGGTCCTTCGCCGCAAACAAAAAGAACGATGTACAAAGCATGACGGAACACAGGATTTACGCTCCGCCTTGCCCCATCCCGCTTCAGCAGAGATAATCCTTGATATGCCATTTACACCGCAGCCGACCGTCAAGATCACGAACACCAGCGAATATCGCGAAAACTATTCCAACAGCGTCCAGGTGCGCGTCAGCGTATGGGACTTCTTTCTTGCCTTCGGCACGCTCAAGCAGCAGATGCCGGAAGAGGTTGAGATC
>CAYTQA010000353.1:0-3310 GCA_964439495.1 uncultured Terriglobales bacterium
GCTGGCGGCCCATTCGGGACCTCGCATTGCCTGCCTCCCAGAGCACAGACTGCACCCGCAGCCAGAAGGGATGCGTTCGGGTCCGGCGAGATCGTACCCCTGACCACATAGTCGTCGGGAATCTGGACCGGCTGCCATCCGGGTCCCGGCGCCGGAATTTTCAGTTGCTTTATCTGCTCGGCGTTCATGCGCGGCTCTGCCGGCCACGCCTGAAATTCCGGCATTGGGTAGAATTGCCAGCTCTTGTCAAGCAGCAGAACGGAGCGCGGGGGCTGCTGACCAGATGCCGAGGTAATCCACATCAACGCAAACACAGCTACTACGGCGGGACCTTTCAACGATCGGCTCATTTCATCTCCTCCGTTTCACGAATCGCAAATGGAACCGTCAAGCCCGGCTGGCTCGAAGGATCAGGGAAGTCGTTGTTGCCGACAACCCATGCGATTGGATTGGCCTGACGCCAAACAGTGGAGGATTATAACCAATGACTCAATCAATAACAATCGATTGACAATGATAGTCGTTTCTGACTAACATTCGTACCCGCCCGATAGCTCTTACCCGTTCCGAGTTGAAAGCGCAACGATGTTGCGGTGCTTGCGCAATTTGGGATGAAAGTAGACGAGACATTCGGGAATGTGGGCCTTTGCGCGCGAGCGCTGAAGCGACCCACACCACGGACACATTGAAACAAGAATTGAGGAGACTCACCTATGACGAGTGACACGACTCGGAATGCACGCCAGCGGTCGCTATTCAAGATGCTTGGCCGGTGCTTAAGCTATCGCTCAAACCGCGAGACCGGAAGTCCATTTCAGTATCCGGTGAAAGAGCAACTGCAGGGGACACCGTGCGCTCCGGGAATGTTCGGAATCTGGGGCGCATTAGGACTGGTGGTCCTGTTGGCAGCGTATTCTCTGCCTGCCCATGGCCAGGCCTTTGGCACGATCGGCGGAAATGTCACTGAACCGAGCGGCGCCGTTATTTCCGGGGCGAAAGTCACTGTGACGGAGACGGGAACGGGCTTCACGCGAGACGTCAATTCCGACGCAAGGGGCCACTACGTGATCCCCAATTTACGGCCCACGCAATACACGTTGACAGTCGATGCGCCGGGCTTCGAGAAATTTATCCAGCAGAACATTAACCTGCTCGCGAACCAGGCAGCTACGGTCGACGTACGGTTACAGGTCGGCTCTACACTTGAGACCGTGATCGTGAACGAGAGCGCTCCCCTGGTGAATACGACTACGCAGACACTAAGCGATGTTATCGAGCGGGAACGAATGGTGGAATTACCGCTGAACGGGCGCAATGCCGTGGAATCGATGAACCTGGTGGCCGGAGTCAGCGGGGTCTCGGCGGCGACCACGACCAGCCAGTCCACGCTGCCCGGGTCGGCCCATGCCAACGTCAATGGTTCTCGTGACAATCAGACCAGCTACTACCTGGACGGAGCGAACTTTCTGGACCAGTATTACAACGTGAATATCCCGTTTCCCTTCCCGGATGCGTTGCAGGAATTCAGCGTGCAAACCAACAACTACAGCGCCCGGTATGGCGAGAATGCGGGCGGCGTGGTCAATGTGGTGACGAGGAGTGGGACCAATGAATTTCATGGCGATCTGTTTGAGTTCGTGCGCAATGCGGTCTTTAACGCGCGCAATTATTTTTCAGCCCAGCGCGACCAGATCAAGCGGAACCAGTTTGGCGGCACGATCGGCGGACCAATCACCATTCCTCATCTGTACAACGGACACGACCGCACCTTTTTCTTCTTTGGATATCAGGGTGAAAGATATCGCGATGCGAGCACAGGGCACGCCTTTGTCCCGACCAATGCCGAGCTGAACGGGGACTTTTCCGCCCTACTCAGCGCCAGCGATCCCAACAATCCCTTCGGCAAAGCGGAAAAAATTATCGATCCCGCCACGGGAAAGCCTTTCCCGGGAAACATCATTCCGACCACGCGGTTCGATCCCGCCTCCCTCAAACTGACGATGAACTACCTGCCGCGCGCCGGCGGCACAGGGCAGGTCTTTTTTACAAATCCGACGGTTCAGAACATTAATGAACTGATCTTGCGCGTGGACCACCGGATCAACTACAAGGACAGCCTGACCGGCAGATACTATCGCAATCACGTTGTCCTTCAGCCGGAGAATGCGGCCGGGGACCTCCTGAGCTACAACCCTGGCTTTGACCAGCCAGTGAACAACTTCATGTTCCAGGAAACGCACATTGTGAATCCGAATCTGCTGAACCAGGCGAGCTTCACGTTGTCGGACGTGCCCACCGAAAAGACGTTCGCCAGCAACTCGCCCAACGTCGCATCCTTTGGAGTGCAAGGTTTGTGGCTGCCCGCACAACCCTGGATCCAGAGCATCAGCATTAATGGCGCATTTTCGGTTTCCGGCGGCGCCAAAGGTCCATTTAATAACCGCAACTACGGACTCGAAGACAACCTGAGCTGGGTCGTGGGACGGCATGACATGGATATGGGAGTAAGTTTTGGCCACTCCTCGGTCGATCTCGGCGATCAATTCCTGGCCCAGGGACAGTTCACCTTTACCTCTGACATCACCAATAACCAGATTGCCAGCTTCCTGCTCGGCCTGTTGCATGATTTTCGGCAGGGATACGGTGAGTATAAAAACAACCGGAACAATTTCTGGGCCTTTTATTTCAACGACAACTTCCATGCGATGAAGCGATTGACGCTCAATTACGGCCTGCGCTATGAGCCTTACAGTCCATGGAAGGAGATCAAGGGCCGTGCCGAGCAGTTCCGCATGAACAATTTCTACGCCGGCGTACGGTCGCAGAAGTTCCCCAATGCGCCGCCGGGCCTGCTGTTCTCGGGCGATCCCGGCATGCCTTTTGACGGCGTTTCGGGCAATTACACGGATTTCGCGCCGCGCATTGGGTTCGCTTACGACGTGACCGGCGATGGGAAAACCAGCGTTCGCGGCGGCGGCGGTTTCTTCTACGACACGCAAACGGCGGGCGTGATCAACAATCGTTTTGCGGACATTTCGCCCTTCAGCCCGCAGGTCGCATTGACACCACCGCCAGGTCCATTCAGTCAGCCGCTCAAGGGATACACGGGATATTATCCCTTTCCCTTCACGTATCCTCCCGCCAGCAATTCGCAATTCTCGTTGCCGGACCTTGTGATCACCTATGACCCTTCCAGGAAATACATGGTCCCGATCACTTATCAGTGGGACCTGGCGGTTGAGAGCCAGCTCGCCAGCAACTGGATGCTCCAGCTCGCCTATGTGGGATCGCAATCCCGCCATCAGAAGGA
>CAYTQA010000354.1:0-3307 GCA_964439495.1 uncultured Terriglobales bacterium
TCTATGAACTTTCAAAGATGGCCGTATCTCCGCATCTGCGAGGCCAGGGCATCGGCCGCCGCTTGCTCCAGTACGCCATCGAGCAGGCCCGCGGGCTCGGCGCCCGGTCCTTGTTCCTGGGCAGCAGCACCAAACTTCCAAACGCCGTTCACCTCTACGAATCGATGGGCTTCCATCACGTGCAGCCCGAAACACTGCCACCCATGCCGTACACTCGGGCGAACGTCTTCATGGAAATGATTCTGTAATGCGTGGAGACCTCGAGTCTCAAGCGGCAGTGGTCCTTGTGGGGAGCGAAAAAATCTTGCTCCCTTTTTTCAATGCGAATCATCATTTCAGCATGGACCTGCTTTTGGGCGAACGGGCAAGGCGCATTCATGCATCTTATATTCAAACAATTTTCATTTACTGCGGGCGTTTGTACAAAGCTGTCGTGAACATCCTTCGATTAAGATGGTCCATTCATTTTCTGCTTCTCTGCGGCGCTCTGCTGCCTGGCATCTCTCCAAATGCGGTGGCCCAACAATCGTTCTTGCCGGACGCCCCGCAGCCGCAGGCCCAACCGTCTCAATCCGCGCCCGAGCAGAATGGCAGGTGGGCTGGATATCGCAAGCACCACATCTTATGGATAATTCCCAATTACAGGTCCGAGGAGAATGCCGCGAAGATTGGGCCGTTGAGGCCGAAACAGAAATTCAGGTTGGCGCTCGACGATTCCTTTGATCCCACCGCATTTCTGGTTGCTGGTATCTTTGCCGGCTCATCCATGGCGCAAAATCAATACCCTTCCTTTGGACACGGAGCGGCAGGATTCGGCAAGTACTATGGGGGCGCCTTTGCCGATCAGGCAATCGGCAATATGATGACCGAAGCGTTATTGCCCATCGCTCTTCATCAGGACCCCCGGTATTTCACCAAACAAAAGGGTGGATTCTGGAAACGGACCGGCTATGCCATCGGCCGCGAGGCGATCACGCGCGGGGACGACGGCCACAACCATTTCAATAGCTCGGAGCTCTTCGGAAATGCCATCGCGGGCCGGCATTTCCAATACATACTATCCAGCCGCGGACCGCTCCCTCGGAAATACGCTTAACAAGTGGGGCCAGCAAATCGGCCTAGATGCGGCCTTTAACATCATGAAGGAATTCTGGCCGGACATTCAGCGCAAATTTTCTGGAGAATAAATCTGAGTCATTTCTTTTTGTCAGCACCGGAGCGTTTCCTTGTCCGTGCCTTGGCTCAAAAAATACAGGCCCTCCGCAGGAGGGCCTGTGCTTGTACCTCTGAGACTATTACTGGCACGTGCCTAGCTTGAAGCTGTTGATGTGTGTGGCCCATTTGAAGTCACCGCTCGCCGGCATGTATTGATTGGTGTACCACAGCGTACAGTCATCGCTCGGGTCCACGCTCATGCTGGTGTAATCACCCCAACGGGAATGACCGCTTTGGTAATTTGTGCTCGTGAGTATAGTCTGCTCACTGCCCAGGATTCCGAGGCTGTCGGTGGGCGCGCGGCTGGCCAAGCTGATCCCGGCATCAATCGAGCTGCTGGAAACACTGTACCCTGCCGCGATGTTGCCTTGTTTGTCCTGGGCGATACTGCCCATCCAGCGATAATTGCTGTCCGGAGCAAACGTGCCTTGTTGATAAACCGACGGTCCACTTCCCGAGTCACGCAGTTCATACCATCGCACGCCGGTGGGTCCGCTGGCTGCGACGGAATGATTTACCAGAAGAGACGCATAGGAACCGAAGTTGCGGTATGAAAGGCGATACATAAGACGATCACCGAGGGAATCCAGCTGCTGGGAGGTCCCGGCCTGCGGAATGCAAGTGCCGCCGCCGCAAGCCTCGGAAAAAGCGGCGACCGGGATGTTCGTGGGGCCGCTTAGAGAACCGCTCGAAGTCATACGCCATACATTCAGGGAATTCGAGCCGAAGTTCAGGAAATACTCAGGGGTGCCGCTCGGTGGCGGAGAGGTGGTTCCAGTTGCGCCGCTCGCGCCATCCACGTCCGCCGGCAGCACTCCACCATAGCTCTTGCCCACGTTTGTGCACGTCATGCTGGCGGAAGTGCCAGCGCGCACCGCTGCTCCATTCACCACACAAAGATCGGCGCCCGAGAATGTTCGTCCGTGGTAAAAAAGATTGAAGGTGAAGTAGTAATTTCCATCAAAGACACCGATTTTCGGGTAGTCATTGAAGTAGCTGCCAAAACTGGCGGCATAAAGGTTGTAGGGACCACGCGCGTCGCTACCCGTCGAAATTGCGATGCACTGGTAATACGGCGTCGTGGAAACCGCGAATTGGCTGAAGATCCAAACTTTGTTCTGCTTATCGTAAAGGACAATGGGATCTCCGGAGTTGTCGCTTGCGCAACGGCCATTCGCGATCGAGGAGCCCTGCCAGGGAGTATTTCCGTTGGTTGGGCCAAACTGTAGCACGCCGGTTTTGTCCCAGATGGCGTACATGGAATTTACCCACAGGGCCACCTGGGTAGCGCCAACGGATAAATTGCTGTCGGAGGGCTCGCCGGTCATTGTGAATCCTGACATTGTGGTGCCAACCCCATCGAATCCAACCCCTGTCGTCACCGTCGCAGAGGTGGTTGCCGGACTGGATTGAAGCACAGAATCGATGCCGCCCGCCGAGAAATGCGGGACAGGCTTCGCTTCGATTACATGCTGCACCTCTCCATGCGGCGTGATGACCTGGATCTCATTTACCGGCAGGGACCTCTGATATTCGAGAGAAATACTTTGCTGTTCAAGTTGAGCGAAGCAGGTTAGCGAAGATCCGGCGAGCAACGCGATACCTGCCGTTACTCGCAAAAGTTTGGGGCGTAGACTCATGTGGCCACTCCTTATAGCTGGGTTTTTAATGAAGTGAAGAATTATGTAGTGCCACGCGCGAATAAAACATCAGGAGTTTAGGCCTGATCTGGATTAGGTGTCAAGCCGAAATTTTTCACAGGTGCGCCTGAATAAGGAATAGTTGTACTGAAAATTGATTATTCCTATGGAAGCGGCAGAGGCGTTAACTGAGGCGCGATCGGGGACTTTTTTGAAAGGTAATCCCGAATGGGACTCCTCGGATCTTCTCGCCTCGGCGATATGGATGGTTCTGGGACAACGGACGTCGTCTCTCTGGGGTCTGATTCGGTCAAGTTCTGGTTCAACGCCGCTTGCCAGCTTGTCGCCCAGTCATCGAAGATCATCCGATGAAAAATCGTATAAACTGCTTTCCATATGATCAACCCTAAAATGAGCAAGCTGTCTTTCTCCATCTTTATTGTGCTGATGTG
>CAYTQA010000355.1:0-3304 GCA_964439495.1 uncultured Terriglobales bacterium
AGAGCCTTCATCGCCTCCTCAAACTTGGCTCTGGCTGTCTTTCCTTCTCGGTATTCTTGCTCTTTGGCTGTTTTCAAAGTGTCGGTCTCCTTTAGTAGGCCCCCGTAAGAATCCACGCTGCCAATCTCCACACAGCATACCCCCACAAGCAAGTTCCACCGAGGAATGCAATTATGCCAAAACAAACTGGCCTGACCTTCTCGGTAAGCACTCCAAGATGGATACAGCACCAACCTCCACAGCTAGCAAGAAGCCCTGCGAACGCTGCCATCAGGAGACGCCAAGGTGGAAAGTGTTTTTTGAATGCTGGAAAGCAATCCTTGAATGGTGGACATTCGTTTTCAGTGTCGGTACTTTCTTGGCTGTCGTTTTTTATGCTTGGACTACCTACCAGCAATGGCAATCTTTTCTTAATATCGAGTCGCCGGAACTCCACATCGCTGGAATGTCGATTGTAGGCAATAACGATTTGGCTGAGTGCCGCAAGCATCTTCTCTCTGACCCATCCGACTCGCTGCCTCCAGATGGCCCGGACGCGCATTTCGTCTGTATCGGAATTGAAAATGATGGACGAAGGCCGGCGTCTCTCCGAAACTATTACTTCAACCATATAGTGGGCCGTGAAGCCACGAGCGCCATCGAAATTCCGGAACGGCCAAAACATACAATTGTGCCCGAGCCCACAGAGGGAGTGTGGCATCCCAACAGCGATGGCCTTAGGCCCTATGTGTGGGGAGCGGTACACGAATTGGGGGCCATAACTCCCCCGTTTCACCTCAGCGATGGCGAACTTGCAGCATTCAAAAATGGAGAGGATGTTTGGATTTATGGAGTTCTCGATGTTGACATGTTTAAAGACCATCCTGAGCATATTTTCTTTTGCGGCAAGTGGATCAAGGACGCCAAAAGCAGGCAGTGGTTCAATGAAGATCGCGAATGCTGCCAGAAGGGCAAGGAATGCCCACGTCGCGGCAATTAGCCGTGATATTCGCCACAACCACGGCTTGCCATCCTTGCAGCCTTCACTCTCCGACTCGCTGCCCTGTCTTGCTGATTGTGTCCCACTTTTTGTTGTGTGTCTAGTATATTGATACCGAGAATTTCATGGACAAATTCAAGCTCTCGCGTCCAAAATCTGGAGTCTAAGCCTTGCCGGCCGGCATCTCTAGTACGTGGCCGATATATATCTTCCTCTGAGGATTTACTACTGAATGCTGCAAATGTCCCGGAAGTGCGTTCCTTATACGCCTATAACATCAGAGCTCAAAGAACTTACCGTTTCCATTGTCTCTTCCACCGGCGCTTATCTGGAAGGACAGGAGCCGTTCGGCGACGATACCGATGAAAGCTACCGCGTAATTCCAGGAGAGAGCGATGCGGGACTGCTGCGCTTCAAGCATGGCCATTACGACGAATCCGAGGCGCGCAAGGACCCCAATGCCGTATTCCCCCTGGGTTTGTTGCACGATCTGGCCAAAGAAGGGTTCATCAAGCGGGTTTCAAACAAGCACATAGGCTTTCGCGGATATGCCAAGGACCTGAAGGCCATGTATGAGAGATCGGCCCCCGCCATCGCCCATGAGATCGAACGCTCACAGGCCGATGCGGTACTGCTTACCGCCGGTTGACCGGTGTGCCATCGCGTAATCGTTGCGGTGCAACGAGAGATTGAAGCAAAAGGCATCCCCACCGTACTGATCACAGTTGTGCCGGAGGAGTCGCGGCTGATGCGGCCTCCGCGCGCGATATTTCCCAAAGGCCAGCAGCTCGGGCGCATATTGGGTTCAGCCGGGGAGCGGGACAAGCAAATGCGCGTGCTGACCGAAGCGCTGCGTCAATTCGAATTCCAGCATGTGCCCGGACGAATCATCGAATTCGAACCCTAGCCGGACCTTGCTGCCGGCGATCGGCAAAAACTAATTCTCCTTGCATAGCATCTTTAAGTGCGCCGTTATTTCGCGCGCCTCTGCACTTACAATCAGGCGAGATTTACAATCAAATGGTGCCACTGCAATTCGCAATTGAGGCGGGCGCCGGTCCCGCGCGGCGCGGCCGGATCACCACCGCGCACGGAGAGATTGAAACCCCGGTTTTTATGCCGGTGGGCACGCTGGGGACGGTGAAGGGAGTGCCTCAGCATCTGCTGGAAGAGCTCGGCGTTCAGGTCCTGCTCGGCAATACCTACCATCTTTATCTTCGTCCCGGCCATGAAAACGTGCGTCTGCTGGGAGGACTGCACACATTCATGTCCTGGGAGCGCAGCATCCTCACGGACTCCGGCGGCTTTCAGGTCTTCAGCCTGAGCGGGTTGCGCAGGGTGAGTGAAGAGGGCGTCTCCTTTCGCTCGCATCTCGATGGATCCACTCATCTCTTTACCCCGGAACGCTCCATGGAAATCCAGATTGCCCTCGGAGCGGACATCATCATGGCCTTCGACGAATGCACCGAACATCCAGCGGATCGGCAACGCGCGCGCGCTTCCATGGAGATGACGCTGCGCTGGGCGCAACGCAGCAAAGTCTTTTTCGATCAGCACAGGCATGAAGTCCCATGGGCCAGCCGGTTTCCCGGCCAGACGCAATCTCTTTTCGGCATCGTCCAGGGAGGCATGCACAAGGAGCTGAGACGGGAGTGCGCGGAACGGCTGGTAGAGATGGACTTCCCCGGCTATGCCATTGGCGGGCTGAGCGTGGGCGAGCCGCGGGAGCTTACCCGCGAGATGATCGCCGAGACCCTGCCCTGTCTGCCGCAGGATAAACCTCGTTATGTGATGGGCGTGGGATATCCGGAAGAGATCGTCGAATATGCGCGGATGGGCGTGGACATGATGGATTGCGTTCTGCCCACGCGGGCGGCCCGCCATGGATTGCTCTTTACCTCGGAGGGGCGGATCAATATCAAGAATGCGTGTTATCTGACGGACCAGGGCCCGGCCGACCCGAGCTGCTCTTGCCAGGTATGCGCCCGCTACTCCCGCGCCTATCTGCGCCACCTGTATGTAACTGGAGAGGCGCTCTCGGCGGTGCTGAATACCGTGCACAACCTGGCCTTCTACCTTGACACTATGCGTGGTGTCCGTCATGCTATAAAGCTTGGGAAAGTCGCGGGACCGCGTTCGGGTCTCATCCCGTCATCTTCGACGTGAGAGCTTCAGCCCCCGCTGCAAGACAAATCAGGACGAAGCACGGTCAAAATCCCAAAACAGCGATACAGATTTAACGGGTAAGCCGGTTCGATGTGTGTTTGGGCAGAGTCCCTTATAATAGAGAGCACATATTAATGTTCCTACATTCCATGGCTTTGT
>CAYTQA010000356.1:0-3247 GCA_964439495.1 uncultured Terriglobales bacterium
TCAAGACAAGAAACTGCAAGCTTGAAATTAAACATTTCCCGCGATAAATAAAAATGAATTTATAAGGTGAAAATTACTAAGGTCATGAGGCAGACCTCCGGTCCTGAGACTTGCAGGAGTGAGGAAATTTTTGCCCCTGGGCAGCCCCGCCTTGGGGGGAAAGCCGCCCTGGAATCCAGGGCATTAGGGGATTTCGGAGCAGGATTTTAGGGTTGCGCGCGGGCATTCCATAAGCACACCGGGATTGTGATAGAGTTTTGTACCTCACTGGCCGTATCTTTTTGTTGAGGAGAACCACGATGCGCGCTCTAAAGTTTCTTCGTCCACTTCTTCTTCTTTCAATCCCACTCACATTTTTGCTGACCGGCTGCAGCCGCCATGAAGGCAACGAGAAGTATTACCTGATTTCCACCAACATCAAACTTCCCTATTGGCAGACAGCCGGCGCGGGCCTGCGAGAAGCGGCCCGGCAGATGGAGGTCAAAGAGGAGTTTGACGGTCCCGACACTTACGATCCTCAGGCGGAGGCTAGTGAATTCCGCAAAGCGGTCGCCGCCAAGGCAACCGGCATACTGGTCTCGCCCGCCGATCCGGAAGTGATGAAGCCCGAGATCGACGCCGCCATTGCCGCCGGCATCCCCGTGATCACAATCGATTCCGATGCTCCCGGAAGCAAGCGCCTGTTTTTTATTGGGACCAACAACTACAACGCAGGGACCATGGGAGCGCAGGTTGCCGTGAAGAAGCTGGGAGGAAAGGGCAACGTTGTTTTCTTTTCCATGCCCGGCCAGGCGAACCTGGATGAGCGGCTGCATGGATACAAGGACGTCTTCGCCACTTCCCCAGGAATCAAAATCGTGGAAGTGGTGAACATCAAGGGCGACTCGAGGATTGCCTTCGACAAGACCGCCGAATATCTCGGCAAGACTGGCGCCAACAAGATTGCAGCATTTATTTGCCTGGAGGCCTCGGCGCCGAAAGACGTGGCCGAAGTGGTGCGCCGCGAACATGCTGGCCGCCTGATCGTCGCCATGGATACGGAAAAAGAGACCCTCGACGCCATCAAGGAAGGCACGATTGCGGCGACCATCGCCCAGAAGCCATTCACTATGACCTATGTCGGCGCCAAGATGCTGGATGACCTCCACCATAACAAGCTGAAGTCGCTTAGCAATGACTGGTCAAAAGATCCTCGTTCTCCAATCCCGGATTTTGTGGATACCGGCGCCACGCTGATCGACCAAAGCAACGTGAACGATTTCCAGCAGGAATGATTTCTAGTGCGACCGGAAGCATCGAGCTTGGAAGGCGAGGGGAAGCGCCGCTCTTATTCACTCATCTTTAGACCCGGCGGAGTCACCAGGCATGATAAAAGCCATCTCTGCGGGCAAGGGTGACCGGCGTCCCGAATAAGGCGCTGAGATTTTTTTCCGTTAAGAGCCGTTGCTTCGGACCATCCGCCACGATGCGTCCGCTTTGCATGAGCACGATACGGTCGATTTCCGGGATGATGTCGGCGAGATGATGGGTGATAAGAAGGACCCCGGTCCCTTTGGCGGCCAGATGACGCAAAATCTCCACCAGCTCGCGCTGGACCAGCACATCCAGGCTGGTGCTCGGTTCATCGAGCAGCAGCGTCCTGGGGTCGTGTACCAACGCCCTGCAAATGAGGATGCGGCGCGCCTCTCCGGAAGACAATTCGCTCACCATGCGCTCCGCAAGATCGGAGGCCTGCATCTCCGCCAGCAGTTGATCGGTTTTTTCGCGCATGGCGGCGCCGACGGAGTGATGGGGCCACACTCCAATGCTGCTGAAGAAACCGGAGAGGACCAGGTCGCGCGCGGTGATGGGCCGCGTGCAGGCGCTCATAAGATCATTGGAGACGATCCCCAGCACCGAGCGAAGTTGCGCGATCTCCCAGCGCTCCTGGCCGAGGATCTTCATATGCGATCCCGGCATCTGCAGCGGATAGCATTCGCGAGTGATGGTCTTTATGAGCGTGGACTTTCCACAACCATTCGGGCCCAGGATCGCAATGTGCTCGCCGACCCCGATGCGAATGGTGAGGTCCTTCAGGACGATTTTGCTGCCTCGCGCGACCGAGACCCGTCTCATGTCGAGCAGCATTGGAGCGGATGGACTCATGGGAACAAAATTGTAGAGGGAGCCTGCCCTGCTTGACCAGCGGAGGCGCCGGAAGGCGCGCGCCGTGCCCCAGACGCATTGATTTTTGCAGCTATGTTATAAGATAGGTCTACCAAAATACGAGGAATCGGATACACAAATGCCTATCGCCAACGTAAGACAGCCTGTAGTCTCGTCCGCACCGGCCAACGCGAGCAACAACAGCGCGATGGCGATGGTGACCACGTTGTTCTTCATGTGGGGTTTTGTTACCGCCCTCAACGACATCCTGATTCCACACCTCAAAAGCATCTTCGATTTGAACTATGCCGAGGTGATGCTGGTGCAGTTTGCATTCTTCTCCGCGTATTTCATCTTCTCCCTGCCGGCGGGAAAGATACTGGAGTGGATTGGCTATAAAAAAACCATGGTCGCCGGCCTGCTTACCATGGCCACCGGCGCGCTGCTTTTTATTCCTGCGGCGAGTGTTCCGGCATTTCCGCTGTTTTTGACGGCGTTGATCGTCGTCGCCTTCGGCATGACCGCGCTGCAAGTCTCCGCCAATCCTTATGTGGCGATTCTGGGACCGGAGAGGACGGCGTCGAGCCGGTTGAACCTTACCCAGGCATTCAATTCGCTCGGCACCACCATCGCGCCTTACCTGGGAAGCTTGCTGATCCTTAGCAGCGCGCCCAAAAGCATGGACGAGGTCCGTTCCATGTCCGCTTCCGTCCTTCATTCCTACCGCTTGCATGAGGCCGCGACGGTCAAGATGCCCTATCTTGCCATCGCGCTCACGCTGCTCGTCCTGGCCACGATTATCGCGATGTTCAGGCTTCCCGCCATCGCTTCGGAGCACGGGGACGCGGAGACCGGGCTGAAGTCCAGCATATGGCGGCATCGCCACCTTGTCCTCGGAGCGCTCGCGATCTTCGTGTACGTGGGCGCCGAGGTATCGATCGGCAGCTTTCTGGTGAACTACTTCAGCCAGCCGGAGATCGGCAACCTGGCGCAGAAGGTCGCCGCCAAGTACACCTCATTTTATTGGGGGGGCGCGATGGTCGGCAGGTTCATCGGCTCCGCCGTGCTGCAAAAGATTCGCACGTCGAAGGTGCTGGCCACC
>CAYTQA010000357.1:0-3238 GCA_964439495.1 uncultured Terriglobales bacterium
GCGCCACCCCCTCAAGATGGTGTGTCTGCCAATTTCACCACTTCCGCACGAAATCCATGAAGAGGCAGAGAAAATTATAACAGAGTCAATATTGAACGATCTGCGCGAAATGCTCAGGATTCAGGCTGGCGCCGCCCACCAGCGCGCCGTCAATTTCCTCCTGGTTGAGCAGGCCTTTGGCGTTGTCCGGCTTCACGCTTCCGCCATATAGAATGCGCAGTTGCTGGGCCTCGGCATCGCCAATCTGGTTGGCGGCCTCTTTCCGGACGATCTGGTGGGCGTCCACCGCCATCTCCGGCGTGGCCGTCCTTCCGGTGCCGATGGCCCACACCGGCTCGTAGGCGATTACCAGCTTCCGCGCATCGCCGGCGGAGATTTCCCGCAGGGCGCGCGATGTCTGGCGGCGCAGGACGTCGCCGGTCGCTCCAGCCTCGCGCTCTTCCAGCACCTCGCCCACGCAGACGATGGCAGTAAGTCCGGCGGCGATTGCGGCCTTAAGTTTGCCGTTGACGGTATCGTCCGTCTCGCCAAAAAACTGACGCCGCTCCGAGTGCCCGATAATCACATGCGAGCAGCCGACGGCCACCAGCATCCCGGCGGAAATCTCGCCGGTGTAGGCCCCTTCCTTTGCCCAGTAGAGGTTCTGCCCGCCGACCTTGAGCCGGGTCCCAGAGCAGGCAGCCACGGTGGCCGCCAAATCCACAAACGGCGCGCACAAGACTATTTCATCGCGCTCGTGTTCTGAAACCAGTGGGAGAAAGGCGCGGACAAAGTCCCGGGCCTGCTCGGGGGTTTTATACATCTTCCAGTTTGCGGCGATTACTTTTTTTCTTTTCATTTTGGATGTTGTGGGTGCAATTCACTTTTCAGCTTAAAATTTTATTGAGGGACCCATGGCCAAGCTCGATCTGGGAGAGATGTCTCCCCCGAAATCCCGTCTTCTACTTTTTTTAATCGTCATCATCGTCGCGGCCGCCGCCGCCCTCTTCGACCGGCTGCTGCTTCGGGAAGGCGTGCCGCGATTCGACCTGATGACGGCCTCAAACCTGCTGACCGGCATTGTTGCCGGCGCGCTTTTCTCGCAAATCATTCAGCGCGAGCGCGAACGCCGCGCCATCCTCCGGCATCGCCTGCAGATCATCGCGGACATGAACCACCACATCCGCAACGCCCTGCAGGTCATCTCCTTCTTCGCTTATAAGGAGCAGGACCAAAAGACGCTGGAGATGGTGCGGAACTCCGTGGACCGCATCCAGTGGGCGCTCAGGGAGATTCTGCCGGCGGACGCCGAGTACACCAGCATTCCATTTGAGGAGGGCCAGTTTCCGGCGGAGAAGCCCTGACTATTTGTCGGTCAGCGCTTCCACTCCGGGCAATTTCTTTCCTTCGAGAAACTCCAGGGATGCGCCGCCGCCGGTGGAGATGTGCGAGATCTTGTCCGCCACTCCCGCCTGCTGGATGGCCGCCACCGAATCTCCGCCGCCGACGATGGAGGTCGCTTCGCGATTGTTGGCCACCGCCTGGGCGATCTTCACCGTTCCGTGGGCGAAGGCCGGGACCTCGAAGACGCCCATCGGCCCATTCCACACGATGGTTTTTGCCTTCGCAATCTCCTCCGAGTAGAGCTTGATGGTCTTCGGGCCGATGTCCAGCCCCATCTGCTCCGCCGGGATCGGCGTATTGGCGTCCAGGGTCTGGGTGCGCGCCTGGTCGTTGATCTCAGCCGCGATCACGTCGTCCACCGGCAGCCGCAGGCGCACGCCGCGCTGCTTTGCCTGCTCGATCAACTCCTTGGCGAGCTCCAGCTTGTCGGCTTCCACCAGCGACTTGCCGGTGTTCCTGCCCTGCGCCTTCTGGAAGGTATACGCCATGGCCCCGCCGATGAGCAGCGCATCCACCTTGCCGAGCAGGTTGCGGATGACGCCGATCTTGTCGGAGACCTTGGCCCCCCCTATGATGGCGACGAAGGGTTTTTTAGGGTTGTGCAGCGCGCTCCCCATATAGTCGAGCTCTTTCTGCATCAGAAGCCCGGCCGCGGACTTCTGCACGAATTTCGTGATCCCCGCGGTGGAGGCATGGGCGCGATGGGCGCTGCCAAAGGCGTCATTCACATAGAAGTCCGCCAGCTTGGCCAATGATTTGGAGAAATTCTCGTCATTGGCCTCCTCTTCGGCGTGGAAGCGCAGGTTTTCCAGCAGCAGCGTCTGGCCGCTCTCCAGTTTGTTGGCCAGCTCTTCCGCTCCCATGCCGATGCAATCGGGCGAGAAGCCCACATTGCAGTCCAGGCCAAGCTCATGGTCGAGCAGGATGCGCAGGCGCTCCGCCACCGGCTTGAGGCTCATCTTCGGATTGGGTTTGCCCTTGGGACGTCCGAGATGAGAGGCCAGGATCAGCCGGGCGCGGTTCTTGAGCGCGTATTCGATGGTGGGCAGCGTCTCCCGGATGCGGGTATCGTCAGTGACGCGCCCATCTTCCGAGAGCGGCACGTTGAAATCCACTCGCATGAATACGCGCTTATCGCGAATGGGCAGGTCCTTGATCGAGAGCTTTGCCACTACAGCCCCTTCTTTCCGATGAAGTTGATCAGGTCGCGCACGCGGCAGGAGTAACCCCACTCATTGTCGTACCAGGAAATTACCTTCACGCAATTCCCGTTGACCACGCGGGTGAGGGGCGAGTCCACGATGGAGGAGCGGCTGTCTCCGCGAAAATCCATGGAAACCAGCTCGGCGGTCTCATAGCCCAGCAGGCCCTTCATCGGACCGTCGGCGGCGGCCTTCAGCGCGGCATTCACCTCTTCCACCGTCGTCTTCTTCTCCACGAACGCGACCAGGTCCACCACGGAAACGTTGGGCGTGGGCACGCGCATGGCAAAGCCGTCGAGCTTGCCCTTGAGCTCCGGGATCACCAGATGCAGGGCCTTGGCGGCGCCGGTGGAGGTCGGGATCATGGAAATCGCGGCCGCGCGGGCGCGCCGCAAGTCTTTATGCGGGAAGTCGAGGATGACCTGATCGTTGGTATAAGAGTGGATCGTGGTCATGGTCCCGCTTTGGATCTTGAAGCTGTCGTGGACCACCTTGGCGATAGGGGCCAGGCAGTTGGTGGTGCAGGAGGCATTCGAGATAATGTGATGCGCCGACGCGTTGTATTTATTCTCGTTCACTCCCAGGACGATGGTGATGTCCTCGTCCTTGGCCGGGGCCGAGATGATGACCTTCTTCACCGGCCCGCGCAGATG
>CAYTQA010000358.1:0-3233 GCA_964439495.1 uncultured Terriglobales bacterium
GTGGGTCAAGTCGTGGACCAGGCGCTCCAGCGTGCCTTGATACGCCGCTTCCAGCTTGACCATTCGACCGGCCGAGGTATCCTCCTCCGGGTCGTGGGGAAAGGGCCTGGGCGCGGCCGTAGGAAACTGGGAGAGCCCCAGCAGCCGCGGATGGTGATGATGAAGTGGAAATGGAGTTAAAATGTCAACTCAGTCCGGCGATGGCGAAATTACGTTTCAAGACGAAAAAAGGCAAGCGGCGTCCAAAGAAAAAACGGCCGGCAATCCAGCCCAGCATCTTTCCCAACTCAGGAAAAAGCTAGGACCGCGGTTAAAACAGTTCGTCCCTATTGATTGCTGACCTTGGTGGCTTGGGAAAGGCGGGCCGAGGTAAGCCGCAGGCGGCGCGAGAGTATCAGCGCCAGTGACTTATAAAAACGCGCGCCCAGATTTGGGAAGCTGGTAAAGAGCTCCTGGAGTTGGGCCGCATTGAGCGCATCGGCCTCCACCTCGCTTTCGGCGATGATCCAGGCGCTGGCAGCGCATTGCTCAAGGAAACCCATCTCCCCGCAGATATCGCCGCCCACCAGCCGGGCCACCGCTGTCCCTTTCACCACCTCCACTCGCGCCACGCCCGAGCGGATCACGTACAGGGTGTTGACCGCCGCGCCGCGCGAAATCAGGGCGTCGCCAGGACAGAACCGCACCCGGGTGCTGCCCTTGGAGCCGAGCAGCTTCCAGTCGCTGCCTTGCAGGCACTCGAGCGCGCTTTCAATTACCGCGTTTTCCGAAGAGCTTTCCATGTTGGATGAACCACAATACTGTGCTTTACCTCACACCACAACGGCACAGCGGTAACCGGGGTACGTCCGCTGGTTTGCCCGGAAGTAACATCGGCCACACCTTTTCTGCAACTGCCTTCCTATCAATGTCTTGCTCTGGGTCTTTGCACGAACAAGCCATTGTTCCATGATCGTTTGGTCATTAAAAGATTCTTACTTATCTTCAGCGCGCATCGCCCGAGTTTCAGCCTCTCTGCAAGGATCCGCGAACCAGGTCCGCTTCGGGTCCGACGCTGCCGCGCGATTTCCGGGCGCATCTTTTCAGCGCATCGCTGCGGTTCACGATGTGAGCGGTGGAGAGATACGGTGAATCGAATTCCGGGGAACATCAGGAGGAACTAAAATGCTGAAACCTTCCAAGAGACTGGCTTGGATGATTGTTCTCGCAACCGGCGTGGGCACTGCGCTCGCGCAGGATGGCGCCCCGCGCTCTACAAGTCCAAGTGCCAGATGTGCCATGGGGCGGACGGAGCCGGGAACACTCCGGCGGGAAAGGCAATGGGAGCAAAGAGCTTCAAGGACCCCGAGGTGGTGAAAGAGACCGACGCCCAGATGCTGGACTTGATACAGAACGGGCGCAAGAAGATGCCGGCGCAAAAGAACAATCTGAAGGCGGCCGATATGCAGGCGCTGGTCCGTTATATCCGGCAGCTACAGAAATAAATCAGCTCTTCGGATCTGCAACCACGCGGACCTTTCCCGCCCGAATTGCCTTCTTCAGCGCCTCGTAATCGCGCTCCGTCTGTTCAGCATAGCGGTCGGCAAACTCGGCGATGGCATCATCCAGTTTGTTGCCTGCGCCGCAATATCCGGCGAGCTGCATGGGGTCCCCGGACCGGGCGTGCCCTTTGGCCAGCACCTGGCCGCAGACGCGCGCATATTCTGTAAGACCGCTTCCCTGCAGTTGCGTGTCGTCGATGCCGGCCTTATGGTCGCTCAACTGTCGCACCAGGTAATCGCGGCCACCCATCGAGGTCCATCCCAGAAATGGGTCCGATTGCGCCTGCATTCGCCGCTGCCCTTCGACGACGCGTTTTCCTTCATTGATAAAATTCTGCGGCGCGGCTAGATGGCGCGCGTAACAGGAGGGCGGTTCTTCCTTGACCTGCAGAAACAGCGGATCGCGCTCGCCATTGCCGAAGCAGAGGACCACATAGTCATGCAGTCCGATGCTGCCCGTGCCCACGACTTTAAAGGCCATGGCTACCGGGTGATAGAGAGAGAGAAACTGCTGGCGCTCCGGCGACAGCGTCTCCCGATATAAAGCGAGCGCCGCCATCACTTGCCGCGCCGTCTGTGCGCGCACCGGAAACAGCAGCGGACGCTCATTCCTGAACCGGTACTTCCCCGCCGATTGGAAGGTCAGCTTTTCGAGATTATGCAGCGGAGTCGAACGCTCGGCCTTCCGCAGCACCGCCTGCACCGGCCCGACCTTCACGTGCAATTGAAACTTGGCAAGCTCGATCACCGGAAGTTCGGAGAGCCGTGACATGGTCGTGCAGTAGGAGCGGATGAAGAGCCGGACCGCCTCCTTGCACACCTTCTTTGCATGTCCGGACTCCTGACCGGCAAGGACCAGGCTGGTTGCGAGCCGCTTAAGGTCCCACTCGAAGGGCCCGCGGATGGTTTCATCAAAGTCATTGATGTCGAAGACGAGATGTCCGTCGGGCGCGGCATAGGCCCCCAGGTTCCGCACATGGGCGTCCCCGCAGATCTGGGCCTGGAGTCCGCAATCCGGAACGGCGCTCAGATCGGCCGCCATCAGCGGGGCCGCTCCGCGAAAGAAGCCGAAGGGAGATGCCGCCATGCGCGCCATTTTGAGTGGAACCAGCTCGCGCAAACGTCCGCGCGTGGACGCAAGCACCATCTCGACGGCGTCATGCCGGTCCTTGGCAGGCTTCCACTCTCCATGATCGGCGCGGCGGAGCCGCTTGCGGTGCTCTTTGCCTTTTGCAAACCGCTGGGCGGGACTCGGTATTGCAGCGCCTGATTTATGCATTGCAGGATTCTACAAGAATGCGCCCAAGCGGAGACTTACTTCCAGAGGGTTTTAATGCGAGAGGCGCCATTGCGGATGTCCGGCCAGAACTCCTTGAGCACATTCGCGCCGGCGGTGATGGCGGTCTGGGTGGCGAAGTTCTTGGCGGTATTTTTCACGCCGCGCTCTGACGCGGGATAGTAAAGGTTAGAAAGGGCGGCCTCCGAGGCATTTCCGGCAATCTCGGAGATGTTGAACTCGTTGGTTCCGCGATCGTTCTTGGTAATCACGGTGCGGTCGATGGCATAGATGGCGCGCCGGAAGAATCCGTCCTTGCCATAGGTGTAGTAGCGCGGGTCCTCATGCGTGAGCGTGGGATAGATGGCCTCGGTGAAGAAGGTGCCGGAGGCCTGGTCGGTAAACTCGCGCCAGTA
>CAYTQA010000359.1:0-3230 GCA_964439495.1 uncultured Terriglobales bacterium
AATTGCTTGGCCGGCTGCTCGCCGCGCAACGCGCTGGAAGCGGACGCCATTCGCGTCCCCAGTCCTGCCGCCGGAATGATCACTATGACTTTCACGATGATTAGTACCGAATCGGGCAGTATATCGCCCTTAAGCGGCCTTTGTCACAATCAGTCTGAGACTCCTCCCGCCAGGCCGAAGCGGGCGCGGGCTGAACTGTGTATAAGCCCGGTGTACCATCGGAGCATGCAATCCGAGCGGAGCATGCAATCCGAGGTGCTCAAGTACATACGCGAGCAGGGGCTGGCCCGTCCCGGAGAAAGGGTTGCAATTGCGGTTTCAGGAGGCGCCGATTCCGTGGCGCTTCTGCGCATCATGCTGGAACTCCGCTCTGAGCTTGGCGTGGTGCTCGCGGTCGCGCATTTTCATCATGGAATCAGGGGCGGTGAAGCCGACGCCGACCAGGAATTTGTGCGCTCCCTGGCACAAGAGCACGACCTGGAAGTCCACATGGGGAAAGGCGATGCGCCTTCGCGCGCCCGCTCCCGAAAGATGACGCTGGAAGAAGCTGCCCGTGAGCTGCGCCATGCATTTTTCAGCGAGCTTGCCCGGAGCAATCATTGGCAGCGCATTGCCACGGCCCACACCGCCGACGATCAGGCGGAGACTGTAATGATGAAGCTTCTTCGCGGCGCCGGCTCCAGGGGGATTGCCGGAATCTATCCCCTGCAGCCGCTGGCCGGAGTTCCCTCTTCTTTTCTGGTTCGTCCCCTGCTTCCAGTGCGCCGCAAGCAGATCGAAGAGTATTTACATGCTCTGGGACAAGGCTGGCGGGAAGACTCCAGCAACGCCGACCCTCATTTTCTGCGCAATCGCACGCGCTCCCGGTTGTTGCCGCTGATCGCGCAGGAATTCAATCCCGCGATTGTGCAGGCGCTCGCCCATATGGCCGAGATCGCCCGCGCCGAAGAAAATTACTGGCGGGATGAGATCACGCGTCTGTTGCCTTTGGTGCTTCTGCCGGGAAAGCCGGTGCGCGGGGGCGGACGCTCGGTTGGGACCAATGCAGCCGCCGGCATGGCAATAAGTGTGGAGAAGCTTGCTGGCTTTCCCATGGCCGTGCAGCGCCGTCTTTTGCGGGCGGTGGCCGAATCCCTCGCGATTCCGCTGGACTTCGAACATGTGCTGGCGATCGAAGGCCTCCTGCGGGATGCGCCCTCCTCCCGTAAAACCAACAAGGAAATTGAGCTTCCCGGAGGCTATAGGGTCAAACGCGGCTTCCGCGAACTTTGCTTCGAGCGCTCCAGCCAGGACGGGCCGAAGCCTTATACTTACGAGCTCTCTCTTCCCGGATGCTTCCCTGTTCCGGAGCTGGGGACCACGATGGTGCTTCAGCTTGACGATAGATCGGCGGGAGCAAAGGAGTACAATCAGCAGCGGTCAATCCATCTCCGGCGGGAAGGGTTGAGACTTACGCTGCGCTGCTGGAGGCCGGGCGATCGCTTCTGGCCGGCTTATATGGGAGCGGAGAAGAAGATCAAGGAGTTGCTGCAACCGCTCCGGCTTTCTCCGGAGGAGCGGGCCATCTGGCCGGTGCTGGCGGCGGGTGACAAAATCGTATGGGTGCGCGGGCTGCAATCCCCGCCCATTGCCGTTACCGAAGAGGGAGGCAGCAGCCTTTTAGTAATCCAAGAAGTCCCAGGATGATCTTGCAGATTAGCTTCCCATAAGCTCGACTGGGTGATAGGGGAACGGAGGAGTCCCGAGTGGAGAATCCATTACAAAACACCAAAGTTATGGTGACCGCGGAGCAGATCCAAAAACGGGTGCGGGAGCTCGCGCGCAAAATATCTCAGGATTACTCGGGCAAGACCCTCACGGTTGTCTGCGTCCTCGAAAATGGCTTCATCTTTGCCGCCGATCTGGTACGGCATCTGGAAGTTCCCGTGGTATGCCGTTTCGTGCGCCCAGAAATCCGGGAGATTTCCGGGTCCACTACCAAGGAAATCTTCTTTGGCCCCGATCTGCCGGTTGCCGGAGAGCATGTATTGATCGTAGAGGCGCTGGTCCAGTCTGGACAAACCAGCGAGTTCCTGGTTCGGGCCATGCAAAGCCAAGGGGCGGCCTCTGTCCGGCTGGTTGCCTTGATCAATAAGCAAACCGGGCGTCGAATTTCCTTCCAGCCCGATTATTTCGGCTTCCTGCTCAATGAAACCTATGTAATCGGTTATGGCATGGGGCTGCCCGACCTGTGGCGGAATTTGGACTATATCGCTACCCTTGACTCCCCACAGCCAGCCCCGGAGAAAGCCCCCCGTTAACCGGTCCAAAACCCAACTGCCCGGCCAAAATCAAGCCCTCTGAGAGGGCCGGAAGCGGGCGCAAAGGATGATTACTTCTGTGCGGACGCCGGAGGGTAAAACGCGCTACAATTTCAAACAGATAGAAGATCGAAGTTTGCTCCTGAGCATCTAACTGTCAGGAAGAACAGGCTTTGGTTCCAGCTTCCAAAACGTCTGCCCCATGTAACCCCTGATGATATAAGCTGAAAGGGAGCAGAGGCTCACGAAGGTCTTGTCCCGAAAGGGACCGTTCGCAAGTTAGGAGTACTAGGTGAATTCCACTGTAAAAACTATAGCTTTCTGGCTTTTAATCCTCCTCTCCGGAGTTTTGCTGTGGAGAGTAGTGCAAAGCGGGGGAGCCGGCAGCAAAGAGCAGGAAGTTTCTTTTTCGCAATTCATGTCTTCGGTGGACAAAGGAGATGTGGGGGACGTGACCATCTCCGGCTCCGAAGTCCGGGGCAAGTTCCATAACGGCCAGGGTTTCCATTCCACCGCGCCCGCCAATTATCCAGACATGATCAAGTCTCTTCGCGATAAGGGCGTGAACATCAACGTCCGCGATAATTCCGGCAATAGCTGGCCCATGTATCTGTTGAACCTCTCGCCGCTGATCCTTTTCGGGGCGCTCTGGTTTGTGATGATCCGCCAGATGCAGACCGGCGGAAATAAAGCTTTGTCCTTCGGCAAGAGCCGCGCTCGGCTGCTTTCCATGCAGCAGAAGAAAGTCACGTTCAAGGACGTGGCCGGCGTGGATGAGGCCAAGGAAGAGCTGCGGGAGATCATCGAATTTTTGCGCGAGGCGCAGAAGTTCCAGAAGCTCGGTGGACGCATTCCGAAGGGAGTGCTGCTGGTGGGACCTCCCGGCACCGGCAAGACGCTGCTGGCCCGCGCCGTCGCCGGCGAGGCCAA
>CAYTQA010000360.1:0-3215 GCA_964439495.1 uncultured Terriglobales bacterium
CGCGGCGGCCATATCGATTTAAGCGTGCTGGGCGCGATGGAAGTGGATGAAGCGGGCAGCCTGGCCAATTGGATGATCCCCGGCAAGATGGTCAAAGGCATGGGAGGAGCGATGGACCTGGTGGCGAGCGCGCGCCGCGTGGTCGTCGCCATGGAGCACACTACCCGGGAAGGGCAGCCCAAGATCCTGAAGAAATGCACGCTGCCGTTGACCGGGGTGAAGGTGGTGGACACCATCGTGACCGAGATGGCTTATATCCGCGTGACCTCCGAAGGACTGGTCCTGCAGGAGGTCGCTGCCGGACTCACTGCGGAAGCGGTGCAGCGGGCCACCGAAGCCAGGCTGATCATCCCGCCCAACCTGAAAGAAATGCCGGTCTGATCTCCCGGAACGCTACTTCACGCTCATCTCAACTGTTCCCAGGCCCTTTCGTCTTCCCGCCTCTATCAACTGGCGAAGGGACCCTTCATAAGGCGCTTTGGCCACGCCATGCTCGGTGATGATCGCGGAGACGTAGCGGTGTGGGGTCACGTCGAATGCGGGATTCTCCACCTTCACTCCCTCGGGCGCAATCCGCTTCTCCGCCAGATGCGTGACCTCTCGCTGGGAGCGCTGCTCGATGGGAATATGATCGCCGTCCGGCGTCGCCAGATCGATGGTGGATAGGGGCGCCGCCACATAGAAAGGAATGTTGTGCTCCCGGGCGAGCACTGCCACGCTGTAGGTCCCGATTTTATTGGCAACATCGCCGTTGGCGGCAATGCGGTCGGCGCCCACCACTACCGCCTGGATCTTGCCCTGGCGCATCATCGCCCCAGACATATTGTCGGAGATGACGGTCGTGGGGATGCCGTCGCGCATCAGCTCCCATGCGGTCAGGCGAGAGCCTTGCAGGAACGGGCGGGTTTCGTCGGCGAAGACCTGGATCTTTTTGCCCGCTTCCACCGCCGCGCGAATCACGCCCAGCGCGGTGCCGTAGCCGCAGGTGGCGAGCGCGCCGGCATTGCAATGCGTGAGCACCGTGCCGGAGGCGGGCAACAGCACCGCTCCATGGCGTCCCATGGCTTCACACGCGGCAATATCTTCCACATACATCCGCTGGGCCTCCCGGATAAGGCCCTGCTTTACCTCGGCCAAAGACCGGGATGCAAGCTCTTCAAATCGGTTCTTCATGCGCTCTATGGCCCAAAAGAGGTTGACTGCGGTGGGCCGAGTGGAGGCAAGGGTGCGGCAGATTTCTTCAAATTGAGGGCGCAGCTCCGCTACCGAGTTGGCCTTGGCATCGCGGGCGCCCAATGCTACTCCCATGGCCGCCGCAACCCCGATCGCGGGCGCGCCACGCACGATCATGTCTTTGATGGCAGTGGCTACCGATTGATAATTGGAGCAGGTAACGTAAAGCTCCTCGGTCGGCAGCTTTGTCTGATCGATAAAGCGGACCCCTTGTTCCGTCCATTCCAGAGTTTTAATCATTGTTCTTCTTCTAAATCCGTTTTCTAAACCGTGGAGGCAAGCTGTTTCAGCCGCAGATGTTCTTCCCTCACCTGCGTTGCCGTAAAGATACTTACAAATTCCGCGCCTGCGGCCGCCCGCTCCACATTCGGACGTCCCCCCGCCTCTTCGCGCTCCACCAGGCACACGACCCCGGCGATCTGAAATCCAAATTCGCGCGCCGCTTCGATTGCCTGAATAGTGGAAGAGCCGGTAGTGCAAACGTCGTCCACGATTACGACCCGCGACCCCGGGACGCGCACCCCTTCGATGCGTTGTCCGGTGCCGTGCTCCTTTTCCTTTTTGCGCACCAGGAAGCCATGGATCATGGAGCCGCCGGTATCCACGGGGGTGGAGCGGGCCGGGCCCTCCTGAGCGGTGAGCAGCGAGACTGCGGTCACAATGGGGTCTGCTCCCATGGACATTCCCCCGATGGCCTGGGGGCGCCACTTCTTTTCCCGAATGAGATCAAGGACAACGCGGCCGGTGAGGCGCGCTCCCTCGGCATGAAGCGTCGTGGTCCGGCAATCGATGTAGTAATCGCTCTTGCCGCCGGAAGAGAGTTTGAAATCGCCCAGCCGAAACGAATTCTCGGCCAGCAGCCGCAGCAATTGCCCGCGTTGGGGGTGATGGAGGTCAGTCATCGGATAAGGAACGCCTTATTCGTATGATACATAATGAGAGGATTATCCCATCCTCTCCATATGACGAAATCCCCCGGTGGCAATGAAGAGGGTGCTGAAAAGGGTGGCATTGTAAAAGGCATGCACCAGAAAGCTGGCCGCCACCGATTGCATGCGCGCCCGCACCAATGTAAGGATCACTCCCACGATAAAAAGCATCAGTAAGGGGGCCCAGGCATGCGCGAGTTGCTCCTGGTGCAGCAGCGCGAACAACAGGGAATTCAGTATCAGCGCTCCCCAGAATTTCAAAGGACGGAACAGCGCGGGATACAAAAAGCCCCGGAAAAACAGCTCCTCAAAAAAAGGCGCGATTGTGATCCCAAAGACCATCATGAAATAGGCGGAGCTCCGGTCACGGAAGTATTCATCGATGGGGAGCGACTTCGGGATGGGCAAAAAACGCGAGCTGCTTTCCACCAGAATGGCGAGAATGATCCCCAATCCGCCAAAGCGAAAAAACCCCGAAGGCCAGTTCCACTTCACCTGCCGCCAGAAGGACGACTCCCAGGCGCGCCGGCGCACCAGAAATGCCATGAAGGCCAGGGTGGTCAGATAAGCCAGGGTCTCCGGCGGCAGCAGCACCAGGGGCGACCTCGCCAACTGTGAGGTGGAGTAGCCCTTCAGGCTGGAAAGGGCCCCGGCGACCGCAAAACTGAGGACGGTATAAATCAGAAGGCTGATGAAGGCGACCACTGCAATGATCAGCACATCAGGTACGGTCCAGACCGGGTTTTCACGAGGCGCAGGGGGAAGCGGGACTTCGGGCAGCGATGGTTGCAGCTCAGGCGCCTCCGGCGGCGGATTGTATGAAGAAGAAGACAAAGGAGCAGTTCTCGCTTCCTATGATACGGGATAAGAACAGGGATAGTTTAGAAGCGCAACACTGTTTTCTTGACGGATTTATTTAAGAGTCCCCGCCCGGATCGTTAAAGACCGGCTGGTGACAAAATCCATCGTTTCCTGACAATTTCCCTCTCTGCCCTTACAATGGTCAGTTCCATTCCCATGACCTTTCAACGGCAAGTCTATACCGCGAAGGTA
>CAYTQA010000361.1:0-3186 GCA_964439495.1 uncultured Terriglobales bacterium
CCTGCAGTTTCTGCGGGAATACTCGGGTATTCTTCAAGACCCGTATCCCGTCCCCGAGGCGCTGGAGCGTCTCTTCATCTCCGCCCATACCCTGACGGGCAGCTCCGCTTCCTATGGCTTCGATCTTTTCTCCGAAGTTGCCGGCAAGTTAAGCCATATCTTTCAATATGCGATCAATGCGACCATCGCGCCCGAAGCCGCGGCGCCGCTGGTGGAATTCATCTCCGAAGGCATCGCCGTTCTCGAATCCGATCTGTTGATGATCAGTGACCGCGGTGCGGAGAATGTAGATGACATCAACTCCTTCAAGCAGCGGTATCCATTCGCATTTCCGGCCCCGGCGGCCCCGGTCAAGACCGAAACCACGCACCCGGAAGCGCCGATTCATGTGAATGTGAGCAGCGCGGAGAAGCGCCCCGAACTTCCGGAAGTTCACGGCCAAAGCACGCCGGATCTCCATGAGGCTCCCGCCGCTTCGGAGGTCTCTTCCACGGAGCTTCAGGCGGGGCCTGCGCCGGCTGCGGCTTTAGATATTCCGGAGCTCGAATCGGATCACGACGTTCCCGCCGAGATCCTTGAATTCTTTGTTCCGGAGGCCGAGGAGCATTTACAGATTGCGCAACAATGCCTGCTCTCGCTGGAAACTAATCAGGGCCCCGAGGATGTAAACCAGCTCTTCCGGGCCATGCACACCATAAAAGGCGCTGCGGCCCAGGTTGGATTACAGCGCATTTCGCGGGTCGCGCATGCCGCGGAAGATTTGATAGGAAAGCTTCGTGATGGAGAGATCAAGGCCAGCGCCAAGGTAGTGGATTTATGCCTGGAAGCCGCCGATGCAATCAGGAAGATCCTGCATCGGGAATGGAGTGATGAAGGCGCGCTGCAACAATCGGTGCGCTCGCTGCTGCTCCGCATTGCCGGTTATATGCCGCAGGAGGCCGTGGCCGCCGCGCCTCCGGTCAGCCAACCCGCCGCGCCGGAGATGCCTACTCCGGTGGCCGAGCCCAGGGTCGGCATTGAGCATGCGCCCACGGTTGAGGTCCACAAGATTGAGCCGGCTGGAGAGCCGGAGATTGCGGAGCCCGAGGTCATTGCCGGCCTGCGCAGCAAAGAGCCGGCGGCGCTGGCGCAATCGAAGTCCGTCCGAATCGCCCTGGAGCGCCTTGACAGCATGATGAATGCCGTCGGCGAGCTGGTCATCAATCGTACCCGCATGTTGGGCCGTCTGGCCGAACTGGAACGCCTGGCCGAGGTGCTGAACTTCTCCAAGGCCAGAATGTCGGATAAGGTCGGCGAGTTCCAGGAAAAATACGAGTTCAGCCGGATCACCACCGGAATCGGCAATTATCCCGCTCCTTCAAATCCTGTTTCTTCCGCCTATCCCGGATTCGAATCGAACGATGAGTTCAGCGAGCTGGAGATGGACCGTTATGACGATTTCAATATCCTCTCCCGCTCCTTGACTGAGATCTCCGCCGACATCAGCGAAGTCCTGACCCAGCTCGACGGATTCGTGCGCCGCGTCGATTCCGATATTGACGAGTTCACCAAGCTGGCCCATCGCCTTCAGGACGACATCACGCAATCGCGCATGGTGGCGATCGGCAATCTTTACACTCGCATCTCCCGCACGGTGCGCGACGCCGCCAAGGCCACGGACAAGCAGGTCGAGCTTACGCTTGCGGGGGCCGAAACCGAACTCGACAACAATATCATCCAGCAGATCTCCGATCCGCTTATCCACCTGGTACGCAATGCGGTGGCGCATGGACTGGAGACGGCGGAAGAACGTTATCTCTCCGGCAAGTCCGATCATGGGAATGTGGCGGTCCGCGCCTATCATCGCGGCAACCACATCTTCATCGAAGTCGAGGACGATGGGAAGGGCATCAACTACGAGGGTGTGCGCGCCAAGGCCATTGAAAAGGGCCTGGTGAGCGCGGAAGACGCCGAAAAGCTCACTGAGCGCGACCTGCTCGAATTCCTCTTCCACCCTGGATTCACCACCGCGTCCCGTAAAACCGAACTGGCGGGCCGCGGGGTGGGGCTGGATGTGGTCCGCGCCAACCTGGGCGCGCTTAACGGGGAAATCGATATAGAGACGCAGAAGGACCTGGGCACGCGCTTTACCCTGAAGGTCCCGTTGACGCTCATCATCTCCCAGGCCTTGTTCGTGCGTTGTGGCGAGTCCATGTTCGCCCTGCCGCTGGCCTTTGTGGAAGAGATCCGCCGCTTGCGAGGTGACGACCTCGAAGAGGTTGGCGGCAAACTGCTCACCAAGGTGAGAGACGTTGTCACTGAAGTGGTGCGTCTCGACGCTCAACTGGGACTGCCGCCGGTTGAGCCGATCAACGGCTTCTACCGCCTGGTGATCGTCAATGTCGCCGGCCGGCAGGTCGGCATCGTGGTGGAAGAGGTCCTGCGCAAGGATGAAATTGTCATCAAGAACCTCGGACCCTATCTGCGCAATCTCAAGCTGTTTCCCGGAGCGACCATTGCCCCGGACGGCAATCTGATTCTGCTTATTGACGTGAACCGCCTGGTCGCAGGAGAGGCCATCGAACGGCGTCCGTTGATGACCTTTGCCGCGACCCGCATCTTTGCGCCGGGCGCAGCCGCAGTGGCTTCGGGAAGCATTCCGCATGAAGCGACCGAGCCCGTCATGCAGGAAAAAGTAGTGGTCCTGGCCGACGACTCCATCAGCATCCGCAAGTTTGTGGGACGCATGCTGGAGAAGGCCGGATATCGCGTCAAACTTGCTTCCGATGGCCTGGAAGCCCTGGAAATTGCGTTACAGACCCGCTGCGATCTGGTGATCACCGACCTGGAAATGCCGCGGACGAATGGATATGAGCTGCTGACCCATCTCCGGCAAAATCCTGAAACCCGCGATCTTCCGGTCATGGTAGTCACCTCGCGCGCCGGGGCGAAGCATCGCGAGCGCGCGATGAAGGAAGGGGCGCGCGGCTTCCTGACCAAGCCGGTGCAGGAAGACCAGTTTATTGCCGCTGTATATGACCTGATCGGGCCGGGAAAAGCCACGGCGCAAAAGGCAGAGTCCATGGCGGCGTCGATCTAAAAGTGGATATGAAATGAGCAACGCAGGCAAAAAAATTCGAGTGCTGATCGTAGACGACTCCGCGTTCATGCGCAAGGTGTTGCATGGCATTATTTCCGTCGATCCAC
>CAYTQA010000362.1:0-1356 GCA_964439495.1 uncultured Terriglobales bacterium
GGAGGAAGCCGAGGCGCTGGGCTGAAATATCGGACGGACCTGCTGGCGGGGGGGAAGCGTAATATGTCGGGAGTTAGTTAAGAGTGCCCAGAAATCGATTTGCATCCTATCAAGGGCATCGTCAGATTCAAGGATAACCCGAGCTGCCCGAAAAGCTTAGAGGTAGCTCTTTCGCCATTTTTCGGCCCCAAAACCCAATCGTGGCGCGTCCCGGCTTAGCGACGATGCCTACCAAAGACTCTCCACGTCATCTGCTTTTGTATATACGGGAACACTGCATGATCACTGTTCGTATAAAGTCCTGAATCCACGATGTCCTCGCGCTACTAACAAGTTCACTACACGAGCAGCTTCTGCCCGGCTTTGTTCATTGCCTTTGAGAGCTTCCCTGACGATGGCCTGCGGGCTATTTGCCCAGCCATGTATCGCCCATCCATCGCGATCTTCATCGAAAATGATCCCCAAGCAGCGTACCGCCTCATAGGGATACGCAGGGGCAAGTTCCGCCAGCCGCTTTATGACCGCGAAATCGGGGTTTATGTCGCGAAACGTTTCTACAACCGTAACGAGCTGGTGAATCGACCAATCATCAGGGAACTTCTTGCTTGCAAACCACCATCCAAAGCCGGCCAACTCCCGCTTTGACGCATTGACCCGCTGCATTCCTTGAGCGAGACGGTCTTCCCAAAAATTCATCAGCCGTTTCTTAATAGTGGCATCCAGTGCACTGGTCCCTTCCTGTCCTAGCCGCCACCCGATATCGCCGATAGTCTGAGCTTTCATCGCGGGACTGGCTTTCGTAAACAATGATTTGAGCAGTGGGTCATCGAGTGGGATCGCTCCGGCCGCGTAATACTGCATGAAGTGGCTGCCGAGAGATCGCTCGCTGTCGCTTACCTGAGTGGAGTTCATTTGCAGAGCGTTGATCGCCCGTTCATATCGGAAGCGCATTGCTGGAAATATCGCGCCAAATGGACGGCTGAATTGAAGGTAAGAATTCCATGCAAAGCGATCAAGATGCCGCAACTTTTTCTCAGCAGGAAAGAGCGCGGGAAGCTGCAACTCCCACCAAGCCTGGTCAAGCCAAGTCAGGAGACCGAATTGCATGCCATACATCTCTCTAACCGCAACGGAATTATCAACCTCAGAGTCGAGATGCGCAGCAAGCAGGTTGAACACTTCCGGGAGGCCTTGCGCATCCACCGTCACCTGTTTTGCAGATAGCTTTAGCCAGCGGGCATAACGCATCACGGCTTCCAGCCCCACAGGTCTTGTGCTGTTCAGCGCCAACATGCCGAAATCCGCCTCCTCGCGGTATTTCGTTTCGTCTTTCTCTGTAGGTGAGGGATTCTCGCT